>NZ_JAYGIF010000001.1:0-193665 GCF_034931345.1 Pseudanabaena sp. CCNP1317
ACTTACAAAAGCTATTTCAACCTTTTATCCAAATTGATAGCCCTCTCAATCGCCAATATGATGGTACTGGTTTAGGATTAGCCTTAGTCAAAAAGATAGTCGAATTGCATGGTGGATATGTCAGTGCCACAAGTGAATTAGGTGTAGGTAGTCGCTTTGCGATCGCACTTCCCTATTCAAGGAGTATGTCTTATTTACCTCAACAGCTAGCAAATACCACGACATCCGTAAGCGCAGAAATTGACAGTGATTACGAATTTCCTCTGGTTTTGTTAGCTGAAGATAACGAAGATAGCGTCTTAATGCTTTCTTCCTATCTAGAAGCGAGAGGCTTTCGCTTGAGAATTGCAAGAAATGGACAAGAGGCGATCGATCTAGTGCAAAAGGAGTCACCAGATCTAATACTGATGGATATTCAAATGCCAAAAATGGATGGACTTGAGGCAATTAAATATATCCGCAGCAATGGATTTAACAAACTAATTGTTGCTATTACTGCCTTAGCGATGGAAAGCGATCGCGAAAAATGTCTCGCCGCAGGAGCAGATGACTACATTAGCAAACCGATTAAATTAAAGCTACTTTTTACAACAATTCAACAGCTTTACTTTAAAAAGAATCGATCAGAAAATAAATCATGATTTGAATTTTATATGTTATTATAAACAAGGGAATAGGGATTATTAAGTGAATAAAAAAATACATCTAATCTATTACTAGATTGCTGTATTTTTGTTCTCTTAATATTTGTTAAGCAAGTATAAATTCCATTGTTATTAACACTCCTAGTGGATGGCTACCCATAATTAAAGTCATCCATTATTTTTTAGATCATCAAAATTCTAGTATTGCCAAACTTTTAAGTTTATCAATATAAATTTGCTCTGATTGTATTTAATTCAATAGCAGAAGAGCTATTTTGGCATGAAATCTAATCACGAAAACTCTCCTAAAACTGCAAGTTCCGTAGCGCCTACAACTCTAAATCTTCAAACCAGACCATTTGCTCCTATTGAAGCGGGTTCGGCTGAATCTCCTTCAACAGAAAAAACAGAAAAGAGTGAGCATCAACAAAAATATTCTCCAAATATATTAGAAAGACTAATTAATTCGCCACCCCCAGAGCCAGCATCCTCAGTGCAAAGGAAGCCTGAAAATCGATTGAAAGCGATCGCGCAAAATCGGTCAATCCAAGCAAAATTAGCGATCGGCGAACCAAACGACAAATACGAAAAAGAAGCTGATGATACTGCTTCAAAAGTCGTTCAACAAATTAATACGCCGATCCAAAATCAATCTATCCAACGAGACGCATTGCCACAGGGCAATAAACTGCGAAAGAAGCCGCTACAAAGGCGCGAAAATGTAGGTGGAGGTGATGCATCAACGGAGTTGGAGTCATCAATTCAAAGCGCAAGAGGTGGCGGTCAGCCACTAGCTGCAAACCTGCAAAGATCTATGGGACAGGCGATGGGAGCAGACTTTAGTGGCGTAAAGGTACATACAGATTCACAATCCGATCAATTAAATCAATCAATTCAAGCGAAGGCTTTTACGACAGGGCAAGATGTGTTCTTTCGGCAGGGAGCATATGAGCCGAGTAGTCGAGGTGGGCAAGAGTTGATCGCCCATGAGTTGACTCATGTGGTGCAGCAGAATGGAGGAGCAGTGCAGCGATCGCCGCAACCGACCACTACATCATCGGTAGGTGATGAAAGAATTCAACGTTTGTTTGGATTTGGCAAGAAGAAAAAGCAAGGTTATCAGCAACTAGATGACGATAATGATCAGGAAGCCCTGCTAGATGATAGTGAATCAGTTGAGGAAGAAGAAGATGGAGTTAAAATTGAGGCAGGACCTTTATCGTATCAAAATGGCGTTGTAACTATCCCTATATGGGGCGATCAAGAACTTAAAATAGGAAGATCTGGAGTTGACTTAGAAGGAGCTTTACCATCAAAGGAATTTGCCCTCAAACTCCCTAGTCTTGGTGCAAGTATTGACATACCATTTGCGCCTGGCGCATATGCTACTGCTGGTTTAGCAATTACTCCTAAAGTCTCATTTACAATTTCGGGTGGTACATATTCGATCAAAACTGGAGACGAAAAGACTTTGAGCATTAGTGATGCTGGTGTAACAGGAACTATGGGCTTAGAGATACAAGCTACAGCTGGAGTTGGAGCTGGAGTTGCCAATGTTGTGGGATTAGAAGGAGGAATATTTGGAGCTTTAGGTGGTACTGCGGAATTGACAGGAACCTTAGGAGGTACTGCCAATTTTAGTACTAAGAGTTACGCTCTAAACCTAGGACTCAATGCTAGTGCAGATATAGTCGGAAAAGCTGGGGTTTTTGTAAAAGCTAAATTAATGATGTTATCAGCCGAGAAGACATTTGATTTAGTTGAAAAAACGTTTGCGAATTTCTCATATACAAGAGACATTGAGCTTGGAGGTAGCCAAGGTGCTTGGTGGCCTAGCATTACAGACTTCACTAAGAAGGAATACGGTGACGTAACAACTACAAAGAGGCTAAAGACGATAAACGGGAAAAAATACGAGGAACTAATTGACGAAGACGAAAGTCACAAAGCCGAAAGTCACGAAGACGCAACTGACGGCGTAGTGTATAATCCCATGCATAAGAGGACTGATTGACGAAGACGAATTAAGTTGATATTTCCCAAGTTTTAGTCATGTCATTTCAAATTTATTTATAGTAGAGGTAAAGGCTTCATTACCTTCGTCATCGTTTAAAGTTAATAACTGATGTTACGTGGAACTCAGATAATGAACCTCTTGCTGCTAGCATAACAGGGCAACCACGGGGGGATTGCCCCTACCTGTAAATTTTAGATCTTGTAGGGGCTGCGCCCCCGTGCCAGCCCTAAACTTACGCCATCGCAAGAATTCCTTCCACGTAACATCAGTTAATAAATCAAAAGGTACAAAATGAGACTATCAAGCGGCATAAGTTTAACATTTGGTTCAGACTATTTGGGCCCAGCAATCTTAATCGAAGGTGATCTAAATTCAAGAATATTAACTAAAACAGAGGAATGGGAACTAGGAGAAAATCATAACGCAGCTAGAGACACCTTAAAATGCTGGAGATTATCCAGTGGCAAGTCCATTACGAGGACTACGAACCAAAGTCCAGACGAATTTTTGAATATTTTGATCAGGGAAATAGACAAACTCCATACTACCCAGCTTCATCCTGCTTTAGTTAAAGGACTAGAGTCTGAAGCAAAGCGCCTGTTACCTAGTATCTCAACAGACGCAAACAAACAATTTCAAGAATTTCTAGCTTTATTAGATGCAGAGTTTGAGTTTAATATCAATTCAACTAAAAACAAAGATATGGCTCCATTTGTAGATGATATAGGACCATATTTATTGACAATTGTTGACGACAAGCCTGTAATTTTACCTGAAATCCCTCCTATATATTTAGCTCCAAAAGAGTGGAGATTATCAATGTGGAGGATAAATAATTATATGATTGGTCCATTACTTATGGATGAACTAGAAGATAGCGAACAAATACAGTTTAAGGGCTTAAGCATTGCATCAGATGAATTAACCCCAGAGCTAAAAGGATTATTCTATTTTCATATGGCTAGGTTTATCTTATTTTTTGAAGCTTGGCAAGGCAATGCTGATGCTCCACATTTACAAGAATTTATAAGAATTTTTAAAAGTGGGATTCGTTTCATAGGTTAAAATGATTACACAATTTTTCACAACAATTCAACAGCTTTACTTTAAAAAGAATCGATCAGAAAATGATTCATAATTAGACTTTCATATGTTATTATAAATAAGGGAATAGGGATTATTAAGTGAATAGAAAAATACATCTAATCTATTACTAGATTGCTGTATTTTTATTCTCATAATAATTGTTAAGTAAGTATAAACTCCATCGTTATTAACAATCCTAGTGGATGGCTATTCATAATTAAAGTCATCCACTATTTTTCAGTATATTAAAATTCTATTTATTGCCAAATTTTTAAGTTTACAAAATTAAATATAAAATTTCAAAACCCTGTAGCCCATGCTGCGCTTGCACTCTTGCTTATCTATAGCTATAGCCACCTGTATCAGGACAAATCAAAACCCAGATAGTGTGAGGCGGCGCTTCGCGCCGCCTCACACTATCTGGGTTTTATGTCCTAACAAGAATGGCGACAGCTATGTCAGCAATTCTTAATACCAAAATCGTTTTTTTGGAAAGCCCGCCTTTGGTGGGCTTTCCAAAACCGATTTTGGTATTTCCTGTGCCGAGGGCGCAGGAAATACCAAAATCGGTTTCATAATGAGAATTGCCATCTATTGCCATCTATTGCCATTTATCTATATGGAATGAATCTTCTTACAAAAATCTGTGTTATAATTCTGAGTTAAGGGAATAGGATGCATTAATTAACTATAAATCAGGAAAATTTACAAGTTTTTCTGATTTGCATATTAATTGTATGTACTCAACTGGGTTAAACGTGGGTGTTGAATTTATTTAGATACGTCGCATTCAATCAGGCACTTCTTGTTTAGTCTGGAATTTGGCCAATTCTAGTCCTTCTCAAGCTTGTCTCTATAAAATTTGTAATAAATTATTAACTTGCATTAACTTGCAAAAGCAATAATTCTTCAATTTTTGTTCTGACAGCTTGTATCTTAGCCTATTGAAACTTTAGCCATTACAGAGGAATCTTTGAAAGTGTTGTTTTGCGACGCTTTCAAAGATTTCTCATAACTAAATTCCAATTCAGCCCAAAGCGCTGTATCTAATTGAAGAACTACAGCAGTAAATTTTCTTGTAGCTTTGATGTCTCCAAAGAACCAGATTCTATAACAAGATACGAAATGATAGTTCAGCTTTCCACATAAAATAAGTTATACCAAGCTAAGAAATGTAGGCATTTCTTAACTTAAAATCCCTTGCCGAGTTTGTTTTTTATCCACAAAAGTGTGGCAACAATTTCGTGAATTGGTGTTAGTAGAATCTCGTAGGATTCCAGACAATTACACTGCTGTAGATTCAATTGGAGAGAAGAATTTATAAATATTAAATTTAGCTTAGAATAAAAAGCATGAAATCAAATAATTTCTTTAGATTGATAACTATTGTTCTGATTGCTTCGTTAACGACGATCGCGATCAAAGGCTGTAGTTTGCAAGCAGGAGCATTAAAACCATTTAAGGTAGGGCTAAACAGTTGGGCAGGTTATCAAATTGCTTTGTATGCCAAAGAAGCAGGATTGTTTCGCAAGCATGGTTTGGATGTGGAGTTTGTCAAATTCATCAACCAGCAAGATAACATCCGCGCTACGATGCGTGGTAGTCAAGATGTGAGCTTTGTGCCTTTGCCAGAGGTCATGCAGGTTGACACTTCCTCTGATAAGCCTGTTGTGGTGATGGTTGTCGATATTTCTGCTGGCTCCGATGGGATTGCGGCAGGTCCTGGTATCAATTCCGTAAAAGATTTAAAAGGCAAAAAAGTTAGTGCCAAATTCAGTACTGTTTCGCATTTGATTTTACTCGAAGCACTTCAGGCAAACCAAATGAAACCAGAAGATGTAGAAGTTCTAGATGTGATCAATGAACGTGCAGCTATCATGCTTAAAAAAGGCGAGATCAGTGCAGCTACCCTATGGGAACCTTTGATGCAAAGCACAGCTAAAGCTGTGGGCGGGAAAGTCATTTACACTACTGCGGATGTGGATAGTCTCGTAATTGATGCTTTAGCAACTCGCGCTAATCTGATCACTACCAAACAAGATGAACTGGTTCGTTTTATGGAGACTTGGTTTGATGCGATCGCGGATGTGAAGACTAAACCACAGGAAGTTTTTGCTTCGATCGCCAAACAACTAGGTATGACAACCGAAGCATTTGCCGAGGATTACAAAGGGCTGAAAAAAGGTGATCTGGCGATGAATCGGCGCATGTTTGAGGGCGGGCGCTTGCAAGATGCTTATCAAAAGACCAGTGAATTGTTGTTATCAGATCCTCGCCACGGTCGAGGTATTCGCAATGATATCGAGATTAATGGTGAGCTAGTCAAAAAAGCTAGTAATAATTGGCAGGGGGCATAAAGTATAACGATTTTTTGTCAGTTGATGTACAGATGGCTTCACCAAATTTTACTAAACAAGGGGCTTAAGCCCCTTGCCTGTGAATCATTTACATGAAAGTTACAATAAAGTGAGCGAATTCTCAAACCATCTTCGAGATATCAGCTTTTTATAACCATGAAAAACCTCATTCAATCCCCTAAGCACAGAATCTCTAAGCAACTATTACTTGGGTTTGGTCTATCCCTAGCGGTGATAGGAGTTGCTGCTTTGTCTACTATTTATACATCTCTCAAATTTAATTTAGATGAGCAAGTACATCAACGCGCTAGAACGATTACTCAGGGGCTTGAATTTGCTAGTGAAGGTTTGGTTGAAGACGAAGAAACCTTTCTCTTAGAAAGGCTTGTCCAAAACTATGCCACTCTGCCAGCAGTAGTAGAAATATCAATAGTTGATCCTAGGGGTAGTTTGCTAGCCCATAGTCGTAGGATGGATCTGACATGGACAAATATGGACTATGCAGATATCCACCCTACGTTTGTTCCCTCTTTGCTGCAAGCATCTCGTAATGGCACAGAAGTAGATATCCATGCTGTTGTAGAAGGCAAGCCTGTCATAGTTCAATTTTTGCCTTTTAGTAGCACTGTATTTAATAAGTTCGGGGCAAAGACATCCCAAGAGTCAACACCATCAAATAGACATCGTGGCGTGGTGATCGTAGTTATGGATCTCCAAGCATTGGAAAATGAAGCATTGAAAAATGCTTTATGGGCGATCTTGGCGATGTCATTTAGTGGCGGACTAATTTTGACATTCATGGGTTGGTTAATTCGCCAGTTAGTACTCAGCCCTTTAGCAAAGATTCAATTAGCGATCGCGGATAGTGAAAATCAGGAAAAATTTGTCTTGCCTATTTTACCTAACAATGAAATAGGTTTCTTAGGAGCGACATTGGCATCTGTCTTGGAGGAAGTAAAAGATTTTAAACAGATGGAGTTGGATATTGCTGAGAGAAAATATGCAGAGATTGCTCAACACTATGAATTAGCAACTAACGCCGCTAAAGTATGGATATGGGATTGGGATGCTCAGACAGGTATATTTGTTTTAGAGTGCGGTGTTAGAGAATGGCTTGGCTATGAGAGTTGTCAAGATCCAATTCACCTTGACGATTGGCTAACAAATATTTACATAGATGATCGCGAGCTTGCCAGAAATGCATTTCAGAAGCATCTAGAAGGAGAGACTTCGGAGTTTTCTTGTGAATATCGTCTTCTTGATGCTAAGGGTAAGCCCCATTGGTTTCTATCACGCGGGGAGAGAGTTCTAGATGATCAAAATAAAGTAATCAGAGCGATCGGTACGATTACTGATATTGAAGAAGTTAAACAAGCAGAGAAATTGATTCGTAGGCAAGCCAAAAGAGAATTAGTAATCCGAGAAATCACTCAAAATATAAGAAAAACCCTCGATCTCAAAACTATTTTTCAGACCACTGTTGAGGAAATTAGAAACTTTCTGAAAGCGGATCGCGTTGGTATTTTCGAGTTCTATCCTGATACGAACTTTGACGATGGTGAATTCGTTGCCGAATCAGTCTTGTCTAAATTTGGATCTGCGATAGCAGTCAAATTCCATGATCATTGTTTTGGCGAGCAATATGCCGAATTCTATGAGCAAGGCACAACACAGGCTGTCAGCGATATTCACAATTCGGGACTACCCCAATGCTATATTCAGACCTTGGAACGATTTCAAATAAGGGCAAACCTAGTCGTTCCTTTGCTCAAGGCAGATAAATTATGGGGATTACTATGCATTCATCAATGTGATAGTCCTCGCGATTGGGAAGAACTGGAAATTGATTTCGTAAAACAAATTGGTAACCAACTAGCGATCGCTGTTCAACAAGCGGATCTTTATCAGCAGACTCAAGCTGATTTATTGATCCGCAAACAAACTGAAGCAGAACTACTCAGGGTCAATCAAGAACTCCTTAAAGCTACTAAGCTCAAGGACGAGTTTCTTGCCAACATGAGCCACGAACTCCGCACGCCTCTCAATTCTATATTGGGACTATCAGAGGTTTTGAAAGAACAGCTTTTAGGCACACTAAATGACAAGCAATTAAGTGCGATCGGTACAGTGGAATCAAGTGGTACGCATCTTCTATCCTTGATTAACGATATTCTCGATCTCTCAAAAATCTCATCAGGGATGATGGAACTCCATATTGAATTAGTCTCAGTCCAAAATCTCTGTAATTCCAGTTTAGTTTTTGTCAAACAGCAAGCATTTCAAAAGAGAATACAAATTGCCTGTAGCATTCCCAAGAATATAAACAATATCAAGGTCGAAGAGCGTCGGATCAGACAGGTGTTGATTAATCTGCTCACCAATGCTGTCAAATTTACTCCTAGCGAAGGACATGTAAATCTGCTAGTTGCCTTTGGTCAAGGTGATATATGGCAAGGAGAAGCCGTGATTCCTCAACAAATCAGAACCATGAATTTGCCGATGATTGTATTTCAAGTAATGGATACTGGCATAGGTATTGCCTCTAAGGACTTGCAACGTCTCTTCCAACCCTTTATACAGGTTAGTAGCAATCTCAACCGTCAGTACGAAGGCACTGGTTTAGGACTTGCTCTAGTCAAGCAAATTGTTGAACTTCATGGTGGTATGGTCATGGCTGAGAGTGTAGTTGGAGAATGTAGTCGCTTCACTGTGGCTCTGCCCTATGAAATGGAGCTGTCTAGTACTGCGATCGCCCCTGAGATAGTTACAAGTAGTTCCTCACCAATCGAAATTAATAATGATAATGAGGTCGCACCACTTATTCTGCTTGCGGAAGACAACGAAGCAAATATCCAAACATTCAAGTCCTATCTGACTGCGATCAATTACCGTATAGCGATCGCTAGAAATGGAGAAGAAGCAGTTGCAAGGGCAAAAGATCATTGCCCCGATATTATTGTCATGGATATTCAAATGCCGAAGATGGATGGACTAGAGGCGATTAGGCTGATTCGTGCTGACGCTCAAACTGCGACGATTCCCATAATTGCCCTAACTGCTCTAGCGATGGAAGGCGATCGCGAAAAATGTCTAAAAGTAGGGGCTAATGAATATCTAACCAAGCCTGTTAAGTTGAGACATCTGGCGGATAAAGTTCGTCTGCTTTTAGCACAGCCTCCTAAACCCCAAGGCTTAGTTATTCTCCATTAACTAAGTAGTTAAGCCTAGTTGTAAACCAAACCTAGATTGCTGTGCCGCCCGCTACGCGGACGGCACAGCAATCTGGGTTTTAAGTTTACTTATGCTTAACTACTTAAGTTTTAGGATGCAACTTCATTAATGCTTGTACTTGTTCTGCATGATACGAACTACGAGTAAGCGGCGAAGATACTACTTGTAAAAATCCCATTTCTTCCCCCGCAATTCTCCATGATTCAAACTGCTCAGGCGTTACGAACTCATGCAAAGTCAAATGCTTTGCCGATGGTTGCAGATATTGACCGATGGTAATAATATCGCAATCCACTGCTCTCAAATCACGCATCACTTCCAAAACCTCTTCATCGGTTTCACCCATACCCACCATAATCCCCGACTTAGTATAGACCCAAGGCGCAATTTCACGAGCGCGACGCAAAAGCTCTAAACTACGCTGATATTCTCCCTGCGGACGCACTCGACGATAAAGCCGTGGCACAGTCTCCGTATTGTGATTAAGTACATGGGGACGCGCCGCCAAAATTGTTTCTAAAGCTTCCCAATTAGCACAAAGATCGGGAATCAGCAGTTCAATCGTGGTTTGTGGCATCAACTTACGGATTTCTTCAATGCATCGCACAAACTGAGAAGCGCCACCATCAGGCAAATCATCACGGTTAACGGAAGTAACGACGACATGCTTTAGATTCATCCTTTGCACCGCCTCACCCAAATTAATTGGTTCCATCGGGTCAAGAGCTTGAGGCTTCTTCTCAAAGTCAATATCGCAATAGGGACAAGCGCGAGTACAAGCTGGCCCCATAATCAAAAATGTGGCAGTACCTTGGTTGAAGCATTCGCCGATGTTTGGACAAGATGCTTCCTCGCACACAGTATTTAGCCCCAAGTCGCGCAAGACTTCTTTAACATTGCCAACGCGCTCCCACTGAGGGGCTTTAACTCGCAACCAGTCTGGTTTGACTGCCATATTTGTGATTACCTAAAAATCTAGCCTATGCAGATCATGCAATTTTTGTAACGTTTTGTATTTTAACGCAATTACTCCTTTCCCATCCAAGAATTAGTGGTGCGGCGCTTTGCGCCGCACCACTAATTCTTGGGCTTTACTATGGCAATCCTAAAGGGGTTGTGAGAGTGCGCCCCTTCGGGGCGCACTCTCACAACCCCTTTAGGATTGCCATATCTACTTTGAGATTGGCAAGACAGTATTACTCAAACCTGTAACTGATGTTATGTGGAAGGAATTCTTGCGATGCCGTAAGTCTAGGGCTTGCCCTATGGCGCAACCCTACAAGATCTAAAATTTACAGGTAGGGGCAATCCCCCCGTGGTTGCCCTGTTATGCTAGCAGCAAGAGGTTCATTATCTGAGTTCCACGTAACATCATCTGTAACAAGAGATTTTTTGAAAGCGTTACTTTGCAACGCTTTCAAAAAATCTCTTGTTCTTTTTATAGGTAATTGCTGCCCACTATAATTTACAGTTATATAGATAGGGTGAAGCTTTGCTCCCACTCTATGTTACACACCACATTTTGAGATATGTCATGCTCTGCCCGTTTTGTCAGCATACCGATAGCCGTGTTTTAGAATCTCGTTCGGCAGAGGCAGGCTGTAGTATTCGTCGCAGGCGCGAATGTCTTAATTGTCAGCGTCGGTTTACCACCTACGAACGCATTGAGTTTGTACCAATTACAGTGCTGAAACGGGATGGAGCCAGTGAATCTTTCGATCGCTCCAAGCTTTTGCGCGGCATGATTCGAGCATGTGAGAAAACAGGAGTATCACAAACTGCCCTAGAGTCAATCATTGACGAAATCGAAGCGCAACTACAAGTACGCGATCGCCATCAAGTATCAAGCGTAGAAATTGGAGAAATGGTGTTGCAATACTTACAAGATGTTAGCGAAGTTGCCTATGTAAGATTTGCTTCAGTATATCGACAGTTTAAGGGAGTACGAGATTTTGCCGAAGCTTTAAACCATTTTGACGCAAATTAGAGTCATTTTTAGTTTCACTTACTAAAAGTTGATCAAATACTGTATCAAGCTAAGGTACACAAAAACATCACTGACAAAAATTTGTAAAGAAAAGTTGAAATTTCTTATTTACCCTAGCTATAATAACAATGTTTTTGTAATCCCGATCGCATTTCAGGGTCTAAATTAGGAGGTATTGATTTGGCAAGGAGACGTAAGCGGAAAAGTAGACGTCGCCAAGAAGGGCGCAAAATCCTAGAACATATTCCTCAATTTAGTATCGATAGCGGTGAAGATAAGCCTGTGACGGCTGCACGTAAGTACATTCATACACATGGCATTCTTCCTCCAGCACTGTTGCTTGTAAGACGTAACGAACATACAACAGATCGATACTTCTGGGCAGAAAAAGGTCTATTCGGAGCACAGTATGTTGAAGAAAATCACTTCTTGTTCCCTAGCCTAAAACCACCCGAAGAAAGAGAAGTTGCACTGGCTGGATGTAGATAAGTTTTTATCAGTCTGGCAAAGCAATAAAATATCTCATTTTTTGGTGTCACTTTTGCAGCATTTTATATCTATGAGCGTCTGCATCTTTTGTAAACGATTTTTATCGTAAAGAATTAAGGTGCTTTAGGGATTATTTGTAAATTGCTGTAAAAAGTAAATGTAAAGTAAATATGTATATAAGTATATTTGATTAGCTATCTTGTTAAATATACTTAAGATTTTTATAGTTACCTATGTAGCTGAAAAATGGGGATTTTCTTTGTTGATGTAAATATTAACTGTTGAATTCTTTTATTACATCTTCCAGAAGTGGCATTTCGTTCTACTTTTGGATTTTTAATACTTCGACAAAAAAGCAGATGAGCGCCAAGCATTCATCTGCTTTTTGTTTGGCTTAGTAAATTAATACCAAAACACAAAATGGCTACGCCATTTTGTGTTTTTAAAACCATTACTGGGTTTGGTTTTCAATTCACGAAAGTGTTGCCACACTTTCGTGAATTGGTATAAAAAGCAGCGCTTTGCGCCGCTTCTTGATTTAACGTGAATTCGATATAGCCATTTGAGTCGTGCGAAGCACGACTCAAATGGCGAAAAATGGTAAGAATCGCTTAGCGATTCTTACCATTTTTCGCTTTCATCGAACTGACGTTAAATAAAAAAGAGCAAACCTAGGTTTGCTCTTTTTTATTTAAAATTTGGTTTATTTAAATCATTAGTTGATCGATCTTCACTGTCAAGCATAGAGGAAACCCCAAGAAGGCGATCGCTAAGCGTTCACAACTTCATTACTAGTTGTTTTTTTCCAACCTCTAGGCAACTTCAGGTCGTCAGGATCGACGTAATGACATGCATAGTCATCTAAACAAATCAAAGCCCAACCATTACCATCAATATTAACCAGTTTGTAGGAAGCCTCTAGCACAAAGAAGCCTTTGTGATTGCGGGTATCGGGCTTTACTCTAACGTTTTCTAAGATCATTTTATTAACTTCCTTTTAAATAAAAAATTGACACTTTAGCTGTAATTAAAAAATTAGCAGCTTTAGTTATTTATATTTAGGTAGCCTAACACTCTTGACAAAAATCCTTTGTTAAGTTTTTCTGACATAAGAGCAGTAGTTATGAAGTTCTGTAATGTTAGATAAAGTTATTTATTAAATATCCTAAATTGCCATTCACAAATATTGACAATAAACAGAAATTAACAAGAAACCAATAGTTGTCGATTAACTCAGTACCCAATCTCTAACCTTTTCAAGAGCTTTCCAGTCTGGACGACGACGCAAGCCTTCTTCAAAATTCTCAACAATTTCTGGCTTAATATCTTTCAAAATCATTAACCAGTTTTGAGCAGCTTCAACTTGCTCACGCACACCCTTCTGGGATAGCTCTAACATCGCGATCGCCAGATTAATATGACCTTGAGGATCTTCTGGGGCAATTTTGACGGCTTTCTGGGCTGCCTTAACAGCAAGTTTGGCGTTATTGTCTAGCAAATATAACCAAGATAGACAAATCCAGCCGCTAGCAACTTTGGGCTGACGATCGCATACTTTCTCAAACACAGGAATTAAGGTCGCCGCAGATTCACCTTGTTTGTAGCGTTCTAAACCTTGAGTGAATAAATCTTCCGCAATTTCTGTATTCATTGAGCGAATCAAAACTCCAAAGCCGTATTTTTGCCTTAGTGATATTAGCATAAAGTGGCATCAAAACTCACCAGCCCAAAACTGTACCTATGAGCCAACGTATATCGATTATTGATGTGGGGATTGACACGACCAGTTATGCCGATACTTGCGATCGCATTGCTCTTCTTGCTCAGCAAAATCAATCTGGTTATGTCGTGGCGGCTAACGTCCATGTGGTGATGACAGCTTACTGGAATCACTCCTATCGTCAAGTATTAGCTAATGCGGAAATCGTCACTCCTGACGGAATGCCCCTTGTATGGGGTTTGCGATCGCTAGGTGCTAAAGATCAACAGCGAGTTTATGGACCAGATCTGATGCTGGCAATGTGCGATCGCGCAGCACAGGAAAATATCCCTATTTATTTATTTGGCGCAACGGTTGAAACACTTCACAAATTAGAGCAGAACTTAAAATCACGCTTTCCAGATTTGGCGATCGCGGGTAAACACGCACCACCATATTTTGAGCTTGATGCTCCTGATTTTGAATCACAATTAGTTGAAGATATGCAACTTATGGCAAAATCGGGGGCAAAAGTTGTATTCATTGCGCTTGGTTGTCCTAAACAGGAATTTTGGATGAGCCAAGCCCAAAATCGATTGTCAGCCGTAATGATTGGGGTTGGTGCAGCCTTTGATTTTCATAGTGGCAAGATTTCACAAGCTCCACGTTGGATGAAGGCGATCGGCTTGGAGTGGTTATATCGCTTTAGCCAAGAACCAGCGCGTTTATGGCAGCGTTATTTGATTAATAATCCCTGTTTTGTAATTTTGTTTTGCATCCAACACTTACGCCGAATTTTTCAAGATCCCAAAAGATGAATGGCGGCGCGAAGCGCCGCCATTCATCTTTTGGGTTTGGATTTTGTCTTAATATGCAAGTGGTGAAATCATTTGCAGTCTTAAAAAATAGGGCTTCGACTTCGCTCAGCCAGCAGTACACGTTGGCTGAGCGAAGTCGAAGCCTCTCTCAACTCATTTAGGACTACCATACATGTCCTAACTAATTCCGAGTTTGGGCAAGATAAATGAACCGAGACTTAATAAGAAAAATTTGTGATGCATTTTAAGAGCAGAAGAGGGATATGAGAGTGAGTAGCGATCGCCAACCAACTAAGAAACAATCCGATAAGCATGTCAAAAAACATGACATTCGGGCTGGCAATCAGCGCAAATGGTCGATGGTCGAGTTCAATTGGTTGCGATCGCTCTTATTAATTACTAGCGACATCTTGGGTTTAGGTATAGCTTGGAGAATATCTTGGAACCTTAATCAAGGCTTTTCACCTTTGCCGCCCGAACTTAATTGGGGAGAGTTTGCAGGGTTAACAGGATTATTTTGGGCTTTTGCGGCGGCGATCGTCACAGTATTTGCTTATCACAACTTTTATCGAGGTGAGTCCCAATGGCGCAACTATGTAAAACAAGCGCAAGTTATTAGCAGTGTTTACATGGTTTCCTTGGTGATCAGCTACTTTTATAACCCTACAGTAGATGCCCCGCGATCGCTATTTTTCCCCGCTTGGATTGGTAGTGTGATCATGATTATCGGATTACGATTGCTCTTGACCTTGATCTTTGATCAATTTCCGATCGCCAGAATACATACACCTGTTTTTGTCATTGCACCCAGCGATCGCCTATCTTACCTAGCTAACATTATCGAAAAAAGAACAGGCTACAAAGTGGTCGGCGTGCTTACCTCTTCCCTCGCTAATACCACGCACTCCATGCAATGCATTATTAATTCTGGAGCAAAAGAAGTAATTGCAGAAGGATTACCCGAAACACAACTAGCTTCTCAATTGTATTGGCAACTTCGCAACGCAGGCATAGGGCTAAGGTTAATTCCATCTAGCTTAATGCTGCTTCATCGACGCGGCACTCCAGAGATTTTTGCCTCAATGCCGATGATTCGGATTGAGTCGTCACTGCTGGCAAATTGGGAATATATCTTTAAACGCTGCTTGGATATGGTGTCTGCATTTGTCGGCTTGATTGTCTTATCACCTGTATTTATGGGCATAGCGATCGCTATTAAGTCCAGTTCTAAAGGCAGTGTATTCTATACTCAAGATCGAGTAGGACTACATGGACAATCATTCCGTATGTGGAAATTTCGCAGCATGTTTATGGATGCCGATCGTCGCCAATCTGAACTAGAGCATCTCAATAAGAGTTCCGATGGTGTTATGTTCAAAATCGAACGCGATCCACGCATTATTCCCATTGGGCATTTTTTGCGCTGTACTAGTCTGGATGAGCTTCCACAACTGTTTAATGTTTTGCTAGGACAAATGAGTCTTGTGGGACCTAGACCTTTGCCTGTGCGTGATGTGGCGAGATTTACCAATTGGCATCATACGCGCCATCTAGTCATGCCAGGGATTACGGGGCTGTGGCAAATTTCGGGGCGATCGGATTTAGACACCATTGATGATGTCGCTAAGTTAGATCTGTTCTATATAGATCGCTGGTCATTAAACTTCGATTTGGAGATATTGGTTGAAACTGTGCGTCTAGTCCTATTTGGGAAAGGTGCATATTAGGACTTAACATCTTCCACGTAAGCTTCAGTACAAATCAAAACCCAAATAGTGTGAGGCGGCGCTTCGCGCCGCCTCACACTATTTGGGTTTTATGTTCTAACTGATGTTACGTGGATAGAATTCCTACGATCATCTAAGTCTAGGGCTTGCCCTGTGGCACAGCCACTACAAAAATCTAAATTATTGGAGTAGGGGCAATCCCCCCGTGGTTGCCCTGTCGTGCTAGCAACAAGAGATTCATCATCTGAGTTCCACGTAACATCAGTTCTAACAAGAATGGCGACAGCTATAACTCCAGTTACAGTTTTCGATAAGTGCGGACTCATTGGCAGACAAAAATCAATCCTAGTTAGCATATAGCTAAATTTCAGCAATGATATCGAGTCTTTGACAGGTTGCAAGGAATCGGATTATATGCTTAATTTAACTTGAATCATTATGTAGTTCGCGCTGAACTTTAACTATGCTCTCTTGGCGATCGCTGTTACGCACTTTTCTTGGTATTATGATCGGCTTGGTGGCAACGATTTCCCTCCATGCTTGCCAAACTGAACCAAATGTATCTAGCAGTCCTAATGCTACTCCAAATTCAGAGGCGAATAAAGTAGTCGTTCCTTCTAAACCCGAAGATAAGCCTAAAAAAGCAGTCGTATTACCTCCAGCGACTAAGGCGATCGTCGATCGCGTTCCCAATGGACTATACAATCCACCACGAGGCGATATCAGATTAGCGGTAATCAGCGATTTGAATAGTGCCTATGGCTCCACCGATTATGAGCCAGAAGTGGATAAAGCGATCGCCTTACTTCCATTTTGGCAGCCAGATATGGTGGCTTGTAGTGGCGATATGGTGGCGGGGCAGTATCCATCGCTAACGGAAGAACAGATGAAAGCGATGTGGGCAGCCTTTGATGATCATGTGGCGGCTCCTTTGCGGAAAGCGAAACTACCCTTTGGTTTTACGATGGGTAATCATGATGCATCTGGAGCCAGAAGCATAGCAGGTAAGTTTTTGTTCTCTCGTGAAAGGGATGTTGCTTCAAAGTATTGGAACGATCCTGCCCATGATTCTGGGGTGGAATTTGTTGATCGCTTTGAGTTTCCCTTTTATTACACCTTCAAATACAAGGATGTTTTCTTTTTGACTTGGGATGGTTCATCGGATTTGATTCCCAAAGATAAATTGGCATGGGTGGAGAAGGCGTTGCAAAGTCCTGAAGCGAAGGCGGCGAAAATTAAAATTTTGCTAGGACATTTGCCTCTCTATGCGGTGACGGTAGGACGAGACAGCGCAGGGGAAGTGATGTCCAATGCGGAAGAGTTACGCGCCATGCTAGAGCGCAATAATGTCCATACCTACATTAGCGGACACCATCACGGTTATTACCCCGCGCACAAGGGCAAACTGCAATTGCTGCATATGGGCATACTTGGCGGGGGACCGCGCCCTTATCTTGGCAGTCGGATGCCGCCACGCAAATCGATGACAGTTATAGATATCAACTTTGCATCTCCTGAACTGACCACTTACACCACCTATGACATGAGAACGATGCAGCCAATTAAATATGACGAACTGCCACG
Organism: Pseudanabaena sp. CCNP1317; assembly: GCF_034931345.1. Taxonomy (NCBI): domain Bacteria; kingdom Bacillati; phylum Cyanobacteriota; class Cyanophyceae; order Pseudanabaenales; family Pseudanabaenaceae; genus Pseudanabaena; species Pseudanabaena sp. CCNP1317. The sequence goes on from NZ_JAYGIF010000001.1 coordinate 17,640, forward strand.
TTCGATCAATGGACATAATGGCATGGTGTTACGGCGAGATCTGGAAATGAAAGATTTGAGCGCTTCCGAGCGTGCCACTTGTGAGAAACAATTGGGAGCGAATCTCTGTAGTGCCTAATTTTTCTGGTGAGCAGGTTTCTGGTGAGCAGGTTCTCAGTCGTCCAAGGCGATCGCTCTGGCTGGATTCCATATTTCAGAAAACCTCACAAGGGCTAGCGATCGCTATCCTATTGTTGGTTGCTGCGATCGTGATTCAACTCGCGATCGCGGCAATTCCTGCGGCGAAAGAATTCGGCTTGGGATTTCTTTGGACGATGGAATGGAATCCAGTTAAAAATATCTATGGGATTTTGCCACAGATTTATGGAACTCTCGTTAGTTCATTAGTAGCGATCGCCTTGGCGATGCCCTTGGGCATTGGCATTGCGATTTTTCTGAATGAAGATATTGCTCCCAAGGTTGTTCGCGTACCGATTTCCTTTGCGATTGAGTTGCTGGCGGCGATTCCTAGCGTTGTTTATGGGCTGTGGGGGATTTTTGTGTTGATGCCAGCGCTGCGACCATTAATGCGTGGACTGCATCAAAATTTGGGATGGATTCCTTTTTTTAGTACCCTTCCCGCCAATCGATCGCTATTGCCAACAATTTTGGTGTTGACATTAATGATTTTGCCGATTGTAGTGGCGCTGTCACGGGATGCGATCGCCTCAGTGCCGATGGATTTACGATTGGGAGCAGCAGCGATCGGCGCGAATCGGTGGGAATTTATTTTAGGGATCGCCATTCCTGCGAGTATGTCGGGAATTGTCGGCGCGGCAGTTCTGGCTCTAGGAAGAGCGATCGGTGAAACGATGGCGGCGGTGATGTTGATTGGCAATGCTAATCAAATTAACTGGTCTTGGCTGGCTCCCAGTTCCACGATCGCCTCATTAGTCGCCAATCAGTTTACAGAAGCGAAAGGGCTTCAGTTATCGGCTCTGCTCTATGCGGCGTTGGTGTTGATGGCGTTAACGCTAATCGTGAATATTTTTGCCAACAGTTTTATTACTTCTTTCCATTCATCACATCACGAAGAAAATCTTGATCCCCTTATAGCGCAAGTTACTAATGATCCCCCTCAATCCCCCTTAGAAAGGGCGAAGAAGAAAATTCTCCCCCCTTTTCAAGAGGGGCTGGGGGGGATCTACACCTCAAAAAGTAGTTCTTCCCATCACGAAGAAAATCTTGATCCCCTTATAGCGCAAGTTACTAATGATCCCCCTCAATCCCCCTTAAAAAGGGGGAAGAAGAAAATTCTCCCCCCTTTTCAAGGGGGGCTGGGGGGGATCTACACCTCAAAACGCAGTCAGAGAGACTTGTGTATACAAGACAGTTCGGAAGGGGGGGAATTAGAAAACATTGCCAAGGATCGTGCCGAGGATAAATGGAAGCCAAATCAGACAAGGCGCAAAATTGTATCGTTCCTTTTGAATCTGGGTATTTGCTTGGGAACAGCGATCGCTATTTTTGCCTTTAGCTCGATTCTTTTTAGTCTAATTGCCAAAGGATCGTCACGATTTGATTTTGCCGCTTTTACCGAACTACCGCCAGCGCCCTTGGAATCAGGCGGCGGCTTTCGCAATGCCATTACTGGCACATTGTTAATGGTGGGAATTGGCGCAGGACTGAGCGCTCCTATAGGAATTGGAGCAGCCATTTATTTAGTCGAGTTTGGACAAAATAAACTTCTATCGCAATGGGTAAGGTTTTTTAATGGCGTATTGAGTGGAGTTCCCTCAATTATTTGTGGCTTGTTTGCTTATGGATTAGTCGTACTCACATCAGGAACCTTTTCGGCGATCGCGGGAGGGGTTGCCCTCGCGGTGGTGATGCTACCAACGATCGCCAGAACTTCAGAGGAAGCATTAAAAGCGGTTGCTCCCGAACTACGCGAAGGCGCGATCGCGATCGGGGCGAGTCCCATTCAAGCAATTACGGCGATCGTCATTCCTGCCGCCATGCCTGCGATCGTCACTGGGATCGTACTAGCGATCGCCCGTGCTACTGGCGAAACTGCGCCTTTATTGTTTACGGCTCTCTTCAGTCAATATGGATTGAATGGATTGTGGAAACCCGTTGCTTCGATGTCGGTGCTAATTTACAACTTTGCCCTATCGCCCTATCCTAATGATCAGGCTCTAGCATGGACGGCTGCCTTAGTAGTTGTGGCGCTAATTCTAAGCATCAGTATCGCCGCCAGATTTTTGACCCGCGATCGGCTAAATTAACCCTATGTTTACCTTTTTGTTCTAGTATTTCATTACTAAATCATTCGTGATAAAAATAGGGCTTCGACTTCGCTCAGCCACCGTTTTGTACTGATGGCTGAGCGAAGTCGAAGCCCCAACCGCCCATAATGAGGTTATTTGTGTCGTTGAAATCTGTCGCATCCCGCCGTAAATTTTTGCTGATGTCCGCCGTTCCCCTTGCGATCGCCCTCAAAGCCTGTCAAGGCAATCCCCCCGATCCCAAAGCACCACAGGCGACAGAAGGCGCACTTCCTGCAAAACCTAGCGCCCCTATCGATTCTACTCAAGTTTCCCTCTACGGCGCAGGTGCGACATTCCCCTCATTTCTCTATCTGCGGTGGTTTAAAGATTACAACCAACAAAACCCTAATATCCAAATCAGCTATCAACCCGTTGGCAGTGCCGCAGGGATTCAGCAATTTCTAGCGGGAACCGTGGATTTTGGCGCTAGTGAACTGGCCCTGACCGATCAAGAATTGGCACAAGTTACTCGCGGCGCAGCGATGATTCCCACGGCGGCGGGTAGCGTGGCGGTGGTTTATAACATTGCAGGGGTGCAATCGGGACTAAAACTATCGCGAAAGGTTCTGCCTGAGATCTTTTTAGGGAAGATCAAGAAATGGAACGATCCCGCGATCGCCTCTCTTAATCCCAATGTTACGCTTCCCGACCTACCAATCACGGTAATCCATCGCTCCGATGGCAGTGGCACAACCGCCGCATTCACCGCCCACCTCAGTGCCACCAGTCCCGAATGGAAGAACGAAGTGGGAACAGGACTGAATGTGTCGTGGAAGACTGGCACTGGCATCAAGGACAATGCGGGTATCAGCGCTCAAGTCCAGCAAGGGGAAGGTGTGATCGGCTATGTGGAATATGCGTTTGCCAAGCAGTTAAACCTTGCCACAGCCGCCCTAGAAAATAAATCAGGACAGTTCGCGCTACCGACTGAAGATGCTACGACAAAGGCGATCGCGACAATCAAATTATCAGAAGATTTGCGTGGTTCCAATGCCGATCCTGATGCTGCGGAGGCTTATCCCATCGTTACTTACAGTTGGGTGTTAGCCTATCAGCAATACGACGATCCGAAACAGGCTCAGGCGCTAAAAGAAGTGTTGAAATGGGGTTTGACGCAGGGGCAAGCGATGGGCTTGGAGCTTGGTTACGTTCCACTTCCAGAGGCGATCGTCAAAAAGGCGATCGCGGCTCTAGATAAAATCGGTAGCGGAAAGAAGTAGGCGATCGGATAAGTTGTCAGCACAGGTTCAGGGATTTTATACTGCATTATTCATAAACAGCACGAAAACAAAGTATACTGGATTGCCACTATGGTGATCGCTCCAGTCCTCAGCCAGTATGAATGTTTTTGATCGTTCTGAGCATGTTTATGTCTCTCCCGACCTTGATGAGGTTATAAAAGACACAATACGTTTTTTTAATGGCACACCTGTACATTCAATTCCAACTTCAGAGCGTTTTCATGGTACAGGTGTATATGCTCTCTACTGCATTACCAAATCTGGAATTTATTCAAAGTTCCATTCAGTGAATAGAACTGAATTCCGTATGCCAATTTATGTTGGGAAGGCTGTTCCAAAAGGATGGCGACAATCTAGGCTATTATCCTCTGTAGACACTAAGGTTTATGAGCTAAACAATCGAATAAAGGAGCATAGCCGCAGCATCGACATTGGAGACGGCTTGAATATCTCAGATTTTTTCTGTCGTTTTATGATTCTTGAGGGGAAAGAGAGCGATTTGATAGGCACTGTCGAAGCAGCCCTAATCCGAAAGTACAAACCAATTTGGAATACTTTGATTGACGGTTTTGGTAATCATGATCCTGGAAAGGGCAGGTACGAGCAAGCAAAGTCAGATTGGGATGTCTGTCATCCAGGACGCGCTTGGGCAGAAAAGTGTCAGGGAGTACCCGCAAACAAAGAAATCCTTTTCCAAAGTATTGAAGAGTTTTTGAGTAATTTAAATGAAGAAAATTCCTGAAATATCTTGTTTGGAGCTATTTGCTGGTGCGGGTGGACTAGCAAAGGGGCTAGAACTCTCTGGAATTAAGCATAAAGCTTTAATCGAATGGAATAAGAATGCCTGTCAAACACTGATAAATAACTACAGCAATAAGCTTGTTCATAGTGTAGATATTCGCTCATTCCAGTTTGATCAGTTTGTTCATATTGACATGGTTTCAGGAGGTCCTCCTTGTCAACCATTTTCATTGGGGGGAAAGCACAAAGGGAATATGGATCAGCGCGATATGTTCCCTCATGCTTGCAAAGCCATCAGCACTTATAAGCCAAAAATTTTCATTCTTGAGAATGTCAAAGGTCTCTTACGAAAGTCATTTAATAGTTACTTTGGGTATATTATTCTAAGATTAACTTATCCTGATATTCAGCCGAAGACTTCAGAAGACTGGGAAGATCATTTAAGAAGGCTTGAGAAAATTCACACATCTGGAAAATTCGATTCCATTAAATATAATGTAATTTTTCGGCTAGTAGACGCAGCAAATTATGGTATTCCACAGCGTCGTGAACGTGTTTTTATTGTCGGTATAAGAGAAGACTTAAATATAGAGTGGGCTTTTCCAAAAGAAACGCACTCTTTAGATTCATTGCTATGGTCTCAATTTGTTAGCTGTGATTATTGGGAACGGCATAGGGTCGAGCCTTTGGCAATTGAACACCTAGATATAAGAAATCAGCAAAGAGTTCATCAACTGAGTCAACAACCTACCTTGTTTGCGCCATCTTTGGAGCCTTGGAAAACAGTGAGAGATCAAATTGGGGATCTACCAGAACCTGATTTTGAAGGTAGTTTTGACAGTGAGCATGTTCTCAGAGAAGGGGCAAAAGCATACCCCGGACACACTGGCAGTTATATTGACATGCCTTCTAAAGCACTGAAAGCAGGAGATCACGGAGTTCCTGGAGGAGAAAATATGATTCGATATCCAGACGGTCAAGTTCGCTACTACACGACCTTTGAGGCTAAACGAATCCAGACTTTCCCTGAAGATTATAAAATTTGGGGTTCATGGACAGAAGCAATGAGGCAGATTGGCAATGCTGTACCCGTAGAACTAAGTCACCGTATAGCGAGTTCCTTAGCGCGAGCAGTCTGTGTGTAACGACCGCTAACAATCCCCTTGCACGCCGACCGTATCAAGTTGGTCGGTCAATCTGTAAGATTACTAGCGGCGTGTAAACGTGGCTGTTAGACAGATGATCGCTGCATAGTGCGATCACCTAATTTACCAGAGATTACTTGTGGAGATTGATGTAGGATTGCGCGATCGCATAAGCTTGATGCACTTCTTAACTTGAGACTGAGAAAATTTGATGGGAATAGGCGATCTCCAACCTACTATTACTCACCCTTGTTAATCGAAACAAGATTCAACAGTGATTAGACTGTACTGCTAAAATGCGTTGAGAACTTGTAGTATAAAAAGCTTTCTACTGCAATGCTTTGAAAGCATTTTATCATAGGAAGCAAGTATGATTTCGAGATATTCCGCATCACCCAATAATACCAAAACAGAAAATGGCGTAGCCATTTTCTGTTTTGGTATTATTGGGTTTGCTTTTTAATTCACAAAAGTATGGCAACACCTTTGTGAATTGGTATAAGATCTTCCCTCTATCTATAATTTTACGCTTAATGTCAAACGAATAGAACCTTTGGCTGTCGATGGCAAGATCACATTTTGCAGCGATCGCTTAATCATCTCAACGAGGTTCTTATCTGACACTGTCGAAGTGACATCATCAAGAACAAACCTTGTCAATCGACCATTCTGAATAGGAATCTCTAAAACTACAGTGCCTCTTACCCCAGCAGGAACATTGATTGACTGCAATTGTTGGGCGATCGCTTGTTGAGCAGCAACAACATCCATACCTGTAAGCCCTGTGATACTCACCACTTGAATTTGGGAGATAGGAGCATGTTTCCTTACCTTCGATGCTTCGCTAGGACTGTTTACACTATCAACTTCAGTTCTGAGTCTAGTATTAAGCTGATCTTTGCCTGTAATGGTTCCTCCTCTCACTCTTCCAGTGACGATCGTCGATTGACGTGGCGATGCTAAAGGACTAGGAGCCGCAGGCTTGAGGGCTTGAGTATCAGCCATCTCTCCTGAAATCATGCCAAAATCGACACCTTGAGGCATCTCTACTGGAACTTGGACTGTCATCTTGCTGCCATCAGGATTAACGCGCACTTCATCACTCACAGCAACAAAGGCTGTGTATTGCGATAGTAAGCGATAGTTGAGCGCAGTTTGAGTGACTGCATCCACTAGAGACTTGACTTCACCGCCAAACATTTGATTCATCAAATCTTTAATGCGAGCGCGTCCCCATAGTTGAGCAATCCCAAGATTACTATTCCCACTATCAAAGTTCACGTCTAGGGTATGCTCGTAACGTTCTCCTCCTGCGGCGATACCTGTGATTTTAAGCTTGCCATTGGCGCGATCGCCTTTTTTGCCAAATAGAACTAGCGGCTGCTCAGCAAACAAGTCAGGAGCATTGCTAGGATAGATTTCGGGAGCCGATCCATCACCTTCCCATTTAACTTGAATATTTGTGAGAACAGGATTATTGATTTGACGGAAGAACTTCTCAGCAACTTCTTGCGTTGGCTCATCTTGACGTACTACCCGCGCTGTACCGCGTCCCATTTCCGCAACGCGCTCCAGCAAGTAGCGATTAACAGAACTACCAACGCCAAAACTATAGAGACGGTTACCTGGTTTGAGGTTTTTCTGCACGGCTGCGATTACCTCATTATCGTTGCCAATGTATCCATCCGTAATCAAGACTACACTGCGAATCCGTCCATCCGATGCAGTCGGAAATTTCATTACCGCATTGATGCCATTCATTAATTCTGTACCACCATTCGCATCGACTTGATCGATGTATTTCATCGCTTTCTGGCGATTGGTAGCGTTGTTTTGTAAAGGATAGCTCGAAAGCTGACGGGTGGTGTTAGAGAAATCAATAATTGTAAATGTGTCGTTAGGATTCAATCCATTGATAAAACGACGCATCAGCTCTCTTGATTTAATAATCGGATCACCTGATTGAGAACCTGATGTATCCATCAAGAATACAACATCCTTCGGCACGATTTGGTCAGAGCGATAGGCGATCGCTGGAATCAAATAAGTGGCAAAATGTGAGCCTTGATCGGTATTTGTAGTCAAAATCGTAGGTTCGGTGCGATCGCCACTGACTTTGTAACGCACAATCAAGTCTTTGTTGGGAATGTTATCGCCAGTCGCTAGTTTTAGCTGAACTGTTTCACTATTATTCTGGACATCAATACGATGGGAAGTAGAATAAAGATTACGAATGGGAACACCTGCATCAATTTGCAGACTGACAGTAATATCATTACCCGATCGCGTTTCAGGGCGGAGGACAGGCGGATTAATCCGTGAGGCATCGGGAACTTGGATTGTATTGCCCTTAGCATCGATCGCTGCGCCTGGAATATAGCGAGGACCTACCACCATCGGAAAAACAAATTCATAATCACCCTTCTCAAACTTCAAGCTTTCGGTGTAGCGAATCGTCACCTTGATTTGTTCCCCAGGTTTAATATTCGCCAAAGATTGCGTGAAGATGTTATCGCGTTCTTGCTCTAGTAAACCTGCGGTGCGTCCTTCTTTTCTAGCCCGATCGTAGATTTCTTTAGCTTCTTCTCGTTTTTTGATTTCACCTTTAATTACGCGATCGCCGATCTTGATTTCCATATCATCGACAGCCGCTTGATCTGGCAATGGAAATACATAGATTGCTTCTAGTGGTTTGTCATAGGGATTCTGAAAAGTTTGGGTGACTTCCACTCGCGAAATGTTGCCTGATATTTTTCCTTTGACATCAGTATTGGTCAAGGTAAAGGCTTGTTGCTGGCGATCTGGCGTTTGCACATACAGCCCGCCAACAGGACGTTTTTGGGTTGATTCATTACTAGAATTGCGATCGCTAACTGGTTCGATAATCCCTGATGTGACCATGGAGCTAGTGATTGGTTGAGGTTGGTTGATGGGACTTGATTGAGCTAGGGTGCGATGGGAGATTGCCCCCACAAGGATCATCGCTGCAGGTAAGGCAATGTAGATAGGGTTAGATTTCATAGTAATTACGCTCCTCATAGCCTGCTGCATCCTTTGATTAATATAGATTTAGCAAGCTGTTAATATTTCCTGAAATCAAGTCTCTCACTAATATCACAGGCTAATTTACCAGTTGCAATTTTGGTAACGAAAAAGGTAAGGAATGCTCTTTACGTAACCTCTACTTTTTTTAACGTGAGTTCGATATCGCCATTTGCGTTGTGCTTCGCACAACGCAAATGGCGAAAAATGGCAAGAATCGCTTAGCGATTCTTGCCATTTTTCGCTTTCGTCAAACTGACGTTTTTTTACATATAACTATAGCTATGCCAAAACCCAAAAGATGAGTGGAGGTGCTTTGCACCTCCACTCATCTTTTGGGTTTTGATTTGTCAAAGTAATTCTTACAGCAATTATCGATCAAACGAACCACAAGAAAGTTTTTGAAAGCGTTGCAAAGCAACGCTTTCAAAAACTTTCTTGGTTTGGTTTTGAGTGCAAAGTGCTGTAAATACTTTCTTAGACAAATTCAGCTTCAATGGTTTCGGGTTGTTGTTGAGGACGTGGATCAAACTCGAATAGTGAGTAGACAACATCACGACGGATTTGCGTCATCATGTCTAGGAAGATCTCGTAGCCTTCACTCTTATATTCGATCAGAGGATCTTTTTGTCCATAGCCACGTAAACCGACTGACTCGCGCAAAGCTTCCATCGCTTGCAGGTGATCGCGCCAGAGAGAATCAATCCGTTGCAAGATAAAGAATCTTTCAGCCTGACGCATTAAGCCCACTTGTAATGACTCCACTTGTGCTTCTTTAATTTCGTATGCACGACGCACTTCTTCACGCAAGAAAGCTTGCATCTCAGGCAAGAACATATCATCAAGCTGATCAGGTTCAAGATCTTGTAAGAGATTCACAAATTCCTTGATCTTCTTCACCATTGCCGCAAGGTTCCATTCTTCGGGAGGGAGTTCTGGATTAACGTAGGCATTGACGATATCATCCATCGTGCGTTCGGCATACTCGATCACGCGATCGCGTAAGTTTTCACCCTCCAGTACACGACGGCGCTCCGCGTAAATTGCACGACGCTGATTGTTCATTACTTCATCGTATTCAAAGACTTGTTTACGGATGTCGTAATAGTAGGTTTCCACCTTCTTCTGAGCGTTTTCTAGAGCGCTGGTCAGCATCCCCGAACTAATTGGCATGTCTTCCTCAACGCGGAAGGCATTCATCAAGCCAGCCACGCGATCGCCTGCAAAAATCCGCATCAGGTTATCTTCAAGACTGAGGAAAAACCTTGTCGATCCTGGGTCACCTTGACGACCACAACGACCGCGCAATTGGTTATCCACACGGCGAGATTCATGACGCTCAGTACCGATGACATGCAAGCCACCAAGTTTTGTTACCTGCTCATGCTCAGCATCGGTGACTTCTTCATATTCGCGTTTAATTAAAGTGAATGCATCACGAAGTTTTTGGATGACTTCATTATCAGTAGGTGCTTTCTCGGAAGCAACGGCAAGCATATCTTCTGCTTCTAATTCCGATTGACTCATTCTGCCTAACTTCTCAACTGCAAAATCTACAGCTTCTTTGAGCATCATTTCAGCATCCTTAGAGAGTTCGCAAGGATAGAGACTATCGGATACTTTCCAAGTCTTTTTCTTTTTGCCATCCGTTGAGCCGAATCCTTGTCCTTTTTGAGGGCGATCGCTAAACATGCGCTGACCTTCATTGGTGAAGTCATCGTCATCTTCAGGACGGACAATCATTGGCATGAAGCTCTCACGCACCTTCAAACGCGCCATATAGTCAGCATTACCACCGAGGATGATGTCCGTACCACGACCAGCCATATTGGTTGCGATCGTAATCGAGCCTTTGCGTCCTGCTTGAGCAACGATTTCTGCTTCTCGTTCCACGTTCTCTGGTTTCGCATTTAACAGATTGTGAGGAATATCTTTTTCACTCAACAACCTCGCCAAGACTTCAGATTTTTCAACGCTGGTAGTTCCAATCAGTACAGGACGACCTGTTTCATGCATTTCGCGGCATTCTTCCGCCACAGCACGCCATTTCGCTGCTTCAGTTTTATAAACTACATCTGACCAGTCGCTGCGTCCACTCTTGCGATTGGTGGGCATGGTCGTAACTTCGAGATTATAGATTTTTCCTAGTTCAGCTTCTTCAGTTTTGGCTGTGCCAGTCATGCCGCCAAGCTTAGGATAGAGCAGGAAAAAGTTTTGATAGGTAATTGTGGCTAAGGTTTGGGTTTCATTCTCAATATCTGTACCTTCTTTTGCCTCGATCGCTTGGTGCAATCCATCACTCCAACGACGACCAGGCATGACCCGACCTGTAAACTCATCAACGATCGTCACTTCTCCATCACGGACGATGTAGTTGACATCTTTGAGGAATAATTCCTTGGCTTTGAGTGCATTAAATACATAGTGCGCCCAAGGATCAGCTTGGTCAAACAAATCCGTAACGCCGAGTAGTTTTTCGGCTAGCTCAAAACCTTCATCAGTCATGACCACGTTACGTTGCTTTTCGTCAACTTCATAGTGGGTTTCTTTTTGCAATTGATCAGCGATCGTCACTGCGCCGATGTATTTCTCCGTCGGACGCTCGACCATGCCTGAAATAATTAGGGGAGTGCGAGCTTCGTCAATCAAGATCGAGTCAACTTCGTCAATTACACAGAAATTAAAGGTACGCTGCACCACTTCTTCGATGCTAGTCGCCATGTTGTCCCGTAAATAATCAAAACCAAGTTCGCTGTTGGTGGCATAGGTAATATCACAGCCATAGTTTTTGCGTCGCTCGACTGGCTCCATTGAGTTTTGAATCAAGCCGACTGACATCCCTAGAAAGCGATGCACCTGCCCCATCCATTCCGCGTCACGACGGGCAAGGTAATCGTTAACCGTAACTACGTGAACGCCTTTACCTGAGAGGGCATTGAGATAGCTGGGTAATGTGGCGACGAGGGTTTTGCCTTCTCCTGTTTTCATTTCGGCAATTTCACCCCGATGCAGTACCATACCACCGAGCATCTGCACATCATAGTGACGCAAGCCTAGAACGCGGGTAGCCGCCTCACGAACAACAGCAAAGGCTTCAGGTAGGAGGTCATCAAGTGGTTCCCCGTTTTCGAGACGCTGTTTAAACTCTCCTGTTTTTCCTTGCAATTCGCGATCGCTTAGCACCGCTAACTCTGGGGCTAGGGAGTTAATGAGAGCCACTTCGGGACGGAGTTTGTCAAGCTTACGCTTATTAGGATCGCCAATCAGGTTTTTTAGGTTAAACATAGCTACCGAATGCAGTTAAAACAGGGGATGCGCCAAACGTGATATTTAATACGATTTTGGACTACAAGTATATATTACCCGACTGTTGAGATTACAAGCTTCGGATAACCGAAGCTTGTAATCTCAAAAGCTAGCAGTATAAGTTTCTAAGTTTTTGAGTTAAATGTACAGCAATTAATTCATGACGCTAATGCTTGTGCTTTTTGTCTGCAATTTTCATTATAAAAACCGTTTTTTTCAAGCCCGTCGTTGGGGATCTTGCAAAAAACGATTCAGAGTTTTCAGCGCCGAAGGTCATGGAAACTCTAAATCGTTTTCATAATAAGAGTGTGGCAACACTTTTGTGAATTAGAAACCAAACCCAGTAATGGTTTTAAAAACACAAAATGGCTATGCCATTTCGTATTTTGGTATTACTTAGCAAGATTTCGGAGTAGCGATCGCTGATTTTCATTCATACTTTGCAAAACTTGTCTAGCATCACTGTTTTGCAACATTTGGAGAAGATCTTCAATTTCTTCGTTTAGCACTTTAGAAACTGGCTCTTTCACCTTAGCTTTTTCTGCAACATCTTGATATGCATAATGTTGAGAAGTCTCAGAATCAGGCATCACACAAGTACCTGTCTCACAATCCATACCTAATTGCTGCCAATAAATGGTAGGAATGACCTTACCACGTTGACCCACATGCTCATGCTGGAGGAGATCCGTTTGGAGATAGTTACGAGGTGAGTCATAGAATTTGACATCACGGGCATAGGGAATAGTAAAACAGCCAAATGCTTTACGATATTCTTCGGAGCCAAGAATCTCATAAAAAAATGCGGATACACCTTTCATCATCAGTAAATCCATATACTTGGCAATCTCCTCATGCCCTTGGATAGCTCTTCCAAGCAGATGCTTAAAGCTCCATTCTACAAACTTGAGGTTAGAACAGTCTCGATAAAAACTTTTAAGATAAACAGATGACATGACTAGTTCGCCAATGAAATGTCGCACACCAAGTTTGCCTTTGAGAAAATCTTTTTCAAGCTTGGCAATCTCTTTGCGTTCAAATTCATAGGGCTGTCGTTCAAGCACTTGAGTATAGATTTGACGAAGAGCGATTTGACGATCTGTTTCTGTGGACTTGCGATCAATTGTGATGGGGGTATGGGTATCCATGACATCTTCTCCATAGACTCTCTAAAACAAACTTCTGAACATTGGTCTAATACCAATTCATAAATGTGTTGTCCCACTTTTATGAATTAAAACCCAAACCTAGTAAGGGCTTTCCAATTAAGAAATGGCTACGCCATTTCTTAGAAACCATTTAGTAATAGCGTAAGCCTGTGACTGACACAGGGTCTGCGCCTCTACAAAGCTCCAAATTTTTTAGGTGAATAGAGGCTATCTCCCCGTGGATGCACTGCTTGGCTAGCAACTAAGAATGACCTAGGGTCTCTGCGATCTCTATAGCTTGCAACTGCCTAGTTAAGCATTGAGCAATGCTGCTATAGCCATTTCTGAATAGGGCTTTACCAAAGCTGAGCATTCAACAGGCAATGTCTCTTCAATGACCGATTGCAATAGACGATAAGCAGTAGAACATTCTTTAGCAATTTGATAGGAATGGATGATATTTGCTAACCAATCCATCAAGGTTTCACGAAAAAACAGTTCGTCATCACGTAATACGGATAGCGATGTATAACGAATGACGTTCGACATGTCATATTTACAACGTTGCAACTGTTTCTGAACTAATTCAGGATACTGCTGAGCCAAGAGTTTGAGTGCTTTGATCGTGATTTCATCGGCGCGATCGCGCAAGAGATTATAAGTCTTGACACGCAATGAAAAGCTATTAGCAAAACGCTCTAAATTGACCAAATCATTATCATTTAGATAAGCATGATCAATACTCGTAATTTTTGCATCTAAAGTACGATTCATTGTTAGCATAATCTTCTTTTTACCCCTCTAATAAATTTAATAAATACACTTATTTATCTACTAAAATTTTTAAAACTAAAATTTTTAAAATAGATTTTTAAAACAGTCTGTCAAATTCCCCGTGTATCTAACAATAGAATTCTATTTACCTGAACATACAAGAATGAAATCAAAGTTAACTTAATAAAATATTTCGACATATATAGCGCTCCTAAATGAGTTGTAAGATTTTTAGTGTTGTGAGAGTGCGCCCCTTCGTGGCGCACTCTCACAAACTATTTAGGATTGCTATAGCGCTCCTAAATGAGTTGTAAGTTTTGTAGATTTGTGAGAGCGCGTCCCGAAGGGACGCGCTCTCACAAACTATTTAGGATTGCTATATAGGAATATAAATTTTGCTTACAGCGCTTTGCTCTCCACTCAAACAAGAAAAAGATTGAAAGCGCCGCTTTACAGCGCTTTCAATCTTTTTCTTGTGGCTCGTTAGATCGGCCATTGATGTAAAACCAATTCACGAAAGTGTGGCAACACTTTCGTGAATTAAAAGCTAAACCCAGTAAGGATTTTCAAACCACTAATTGGCTAAGTCTTTTTGTGTTTTGATATAATAATCCCCAAGAGTGTGACAACACTCTTGGGGATTGAAAACTAAACCCAGTAAGGGTTTGCAAAGTACAAAATGTCTACTGCATTTTGTGCTTTGGTATAATTTATTAGTCGTTCCGCTTGAATGACTCCAGCCATTCGCGCAACTGTTGAGAAGCAATATCTTTACCGCCGAGTCCAAAGGCTACCGCGATTGCTACGGCAATTGCCCCAGTTAATAATCCAAAGGCTAGATCAACGATATTACTAGCGATACCCATTTGCTTTAGAGCCATCGCCGTAATTAGCGCAACAATAGAAATTCTTGCCGCATGACCGAGGATTCGAGCCTGTCTTCCACCAGTACTGGTAATCAGGTTAAAGGCAAGATTAGCAAGGTACAAGCCGATCGCGAAAATCACTACTCCGCTTAAAACTTGACCAGCCACTAACAATACCCCGAAGACAATACGGGTCAACGCATTAATCTGTAAAACATCGGTAGCTGTAGCGATCGCTACTAGCATAATTGCTAGAAATACGATGATACCAACAATTTGTGAGGGTGTTTGGGTGGGAAGAGAAGTTATAGCATTGTTGTCTGTATCTTCAGTTGGAGCTGTGCTACTTTGCGAAGTTGCCGCGATCGCGGGAAATCCCAACCATTGCAAAATATTATTAAAGCCTAATCCTGTAAGAATTCCAGAAACAATATCTCTCGCAAACTGACCAAAGAAATAGGCGATCGTGAGAATCGCACTAGCCACAAACACCTGAGGTAAGAAGCGCAACACTTGATCAAGCATTGCTGTTGCTGGACGAGAAATTGCACCAACCTCTAATGCTTCTAAAGTAGATATGGCTGTAGGAATCAGAATCAATACATAAATGAAGTTCCCAACTACTTGAGATAGGGTATATTCCGTTTGATTAGGAGTCCAGCGCTGAAGAAAACGATCAGCCCCACTAGTAGCTAAGAGATTTGTGACAATTCGCTTTACAACTTGAGCAACCAACCAGCCAATACCACCAATCATCAATGCTTTGAGGATTTTGGGTAGAGCGCTCAAGATCTGATTGACGAGATTTTGTAAAGGTTGAAGTGCCTGAACTAAGCCAAGTGTATCTAGAACTAATGGCAGAAAAAGTAACAGAATAAACCAATACAAAGCTGAAGATAGAGTCTCACTGAGAGGCATTACCTCTGTGGTGGTATCCCCAACACTCTCATTAACCTTCGTATCAATTTGAGCCGTTCGCAAAAAGCGTCCGACAATGGCTTTGCTGACAGTTGCTAAGATCCAAGCGATACCTGCAAGGATCGCTGCACCACCGAGCTTAGGTAAAAATGATGCAACTTGCGCCAGTAGACTATTTAATGGAGTAGCAACCGCATCTAATCGGAGGAATTGGAAGAAACCCACTAAAGTGAACAGGATAATAATCCAAAAAACCGTAGTGGCTGCCCATTTCTCAATCGGTAGACTACTACTGCGGGAACCTGTTAACCAGTTCGCTAGCTTATTATCAATATTTGTACGTTTCAGCAAACCCTCAGTCATGGAAGCGAAAAATATGGCAACTACCCAACCACCAACTAAGATGGCGATCGCAAAGACTAGCTGAAATACAATTCCATCAGGTTTAAGCAAATTTTCTAATGAAAAACTCGTTGTCGTCGAGGCTTGAGCCAAGACGAAAGACGGGAAATCATGCATACCGCACCTCAATAATGATATAGACACAGGAATTAATCCCTCACCGTAATATTACAGCGCTTTGCGCTTAAACCCGAACGAAGAAAGATTTTGAAAGCGTTGCTTTGCAACGCTTTCAAAATCTTTCTTCGTTCATTTGATCAGTAATTGCTGTAAATACTGTTATTACGTGTTAAATAGATATTAATAGTTAAGATTTACCTTATATTTGCCATACAAAAATTTACTAAAATTCCATAATCAAAGTTTTGGATTCAGCACTTCTCGTTATAAAAATCGGTTTTTTGAAAGACCGCCAATGGCGGTCTTTCAAAAAACCGATTTTAGGGTTTACAGTGCCTTAGGCACTGTAAACCCTAAAATCGATTTCACAAGGAGAAATTGCTGTTTTGGATTACTTACCCTTTTTTTTATTTTTAGTAGCGGTTAATATTTCAGATTGAGTAATCTCAGCATCAAGAATGGTTTGCCCAGTCGCTGCAAGAAATACATCGTCAAGACTTGGACGAGACTGGGAAAGGCTAAATATTTCAATATCAACTGCCGCCAAAATATTTTGAATTTCGCTGATGGCATTAGTGTCAGGAGTGACAAATAAGTTCACAGCATTACCTTGAGCCGAATTAATTGTGATGCTCTGCACAATTGGTAATTGTTGCAAAATCTTTTTCGCATGTTCGGCTTCACGACGCTCCGCAAACTCACGAATTCTTACTGTGATGCGATCGCCACCAACCTTAGTCTTTAAGTCATTGGTTGTGCCTTCAGCAATAATTTGCCCCTTATCAATAATTGCCACGCGATCGGCAAGCGCATCAATTTCTTCAAGGTAGTGACTACTAATCAATACAGTCACACCAGAAGCTCGGAGCTTGCGTAAAAACTCCCAAATTGCGATCCTACTCTGGATATCTAGACCTACTGTCGGCTCATCAAGAATGAGTACCGATGGTTGATGGAGTAAACCCGCAGCCAAGTCTAAACGCTTTTTTAGACCACCCGAATATGTCCCAGAGAGCTTATCAGCGTAAGGCTCTAGTTGCAGTAAATCTAATACGCTATCAATGCGATCACCGATTTGTTTTGGAGGAATGTGATACAACGCCGCTTGAAAACGCAATAATTCTCGCCCAGTCAGTACTTTATCGAGCGCAACCTCTTGAGCAACATAGCCAAGACGATTGCGGATTGCTCTTGCCTCAGTTGCCCCAGCCACTTCGATCAATCCTGAATCAGGTGTAGTCAGCGTACAAAGACAGCGCATGGTTGTAGTTTTGCCAGCCCCATTTGGACCAAGTAAACCATAAATTTGTCCCTGCGTAACATTTAGAGAGATTCCATTTACAGCAACAGTCTCGCCATAGGTTTTCCTGAGATTTTCAATTCTTACTGCCGATTGCATGGATGTATCTAGATGTATCTAAATTATTACGTTCTATTAAATATTTATTTTAACCGTGTCGTTCTTAAAACTGCAATAAAGTCTCCATTTCAACCAGCAATTCTCATGATGAAAACAATTTTAGTGTGTCTAGCGCCTAAGGTGCTGGACACACTAAAATTATTTTTTTGAAAGTCCGCCGTTGGCGGACTTTCAAAAAAATAATTTTTATAATCAGAACTACTGCCATCTCTATGACAATTCTCATTATTAAAGCCGATTTTTATAATGAGAATTGCTGCCATCTCTATAAGTAAAGAACCAGATTTTTGATGGTGCGGCTTCGTCGCACCATCAAAAA
This sequence comes from Pseudanabaena sp. CCNP1317, assembly GCF_034931345.1. NCBI lineage: Bacteria > Bacillati > Cyanobacteriota > Cyanophyceae > Pseudanabaenales > Pseudanabaenaceae > Pseudanabaena > Pseudanabaena sp. CCNP1317. Next base: position 35,391 of record NZ_JAYGIF010000001.1, read on the forward strand.
TAGTTAAAAAAAACTTTGCTTCACAAAGCTTTTTAATTCATGTAGAGTTTTGACAATCGCCGTTCTATACTCAAATAGAAACGTATATCGAAGTTTATGCCAGCATCACTGCGAAATCGCCAACATCCTTTAATTTGTCAGTTAGCAGACTGCATCGAACAAGTATGGCAAACCAATCTAGCCCTTTCTCCCTATAGCGTCCCAGATGGACTTGGCTATATTGAAGGACATCTAGAAGGCGAAAAGCTGGTGATTGAAAATCTTTGCTATCAAGCGCCCCAATTTCGTAAGCTGCACCTCGAATTAGCTCAAGTTGGTAACGGACTGGATATTTTGCACTGTGTGATGTTTCCTAATCCTGAATATGATCTGCCCATCTTCGGAGCCGATATTGTCGGTGGACGTGGAGGTGCAGTTAGTGCGGCGATCGCCGATCTCTCACCCGTAAATGCCGAGCGATCGCTACCTGTAAAATATAGTCAAGCTTTGTCAGTACTGCCCGATCTCAACTTTTCGCAGCCCCGTGCTTTGCCTGACTGGGCGGATATTTTTTCGGAATTTTGCTTGTTTGTGCGCCCCATGGGTGAACTGGAAGAACAAGCATTTTTACAGCGTGTGCGTGATTTTTTGACGATTCATTGTCAAATTGCTAGTGCGACTAAACCTCTGACCTCTGAGCTTGAAGTTGCCAATGCGATCGCAGGTCAGCAATATTACTGCGAAAAACAACAACAAAATGACAAAACCCGTCGCGTATTAGAAAAATCCTTTGGGGCAGAATGGGCAGATCGCTATATGACTACGATGTTGTTTGATTCTGTTGCCTAATTTTTTGCCACACTTGACAAGGCAAAAAATTAAACAAATAGTTTTAGCTGCTCGATCAGACAGTCAAAATATGGAGATAATTCAGATTTTTGTTCTGGTTCCAGTAGTTTTAAACTTGCTGTTTTAATCCCCTCCAAGCCGATAACCATCGCATCTAAAGGTACTTGTAACTCCTGATATAACGAGTTCATATATTGCAACCCCTCAGCGCTCAGGTAATCAGTACGCTGTCCTGCAATGCCATAGGTAATGCATCGTAAAAAATGCCAAAAATCGCGCCAGCAAGCATTTGCTCTGTCAGGAGGGTATAGCCCACCTCCTTCTTGAGTAATATTTGGAAATACCTGTAAAACCTCGGCTCTGGCTTCATCGACGATCGCACTAACGCGATCGCGGAGTAATTGCACAGCAGGAATATTTTTGGCGATCGTAGGCTCAAGCTCTTGAATTTGTTGTAAATCTGCATCCGTAAGATAGCGACTTTGATCGTCGGCTGTTTGCAAACACTGAATCATCTCAGCAGGGTAAGCACCTTGCCAATTTACAAAACTTACGATTCGAGATTTTTTAATCAGCTCACGAACTTTATCACTCAGTTGAAATTGGGACATCGTTAAAAGGTTTAATAAATATATTGTCTATATTGTCATCCTACCCGAAACATCTCACCCTATGGATCTCACTCAAATCGAAACCGATCTTCAAAATTCCGATTTTCAATATCGGTTGAAAGCGATCTCGGCTCTTAAAGATTATGCGGCAGATATAGCTGTTCCCCTCTTAACCAAACAGATAAAAGATCCAGAATTTTTAGTGCGAACTTTTGTAGCTAGAGAACTTGGCAGACAAAAAACATCGGAATCCTTTGCCGCACTTTTGCAAATCATGCGCTATGACAATACGCCCAACGTCAGAGCAGAAGCAGCAAATTCTCTATCTCTATTCGATCGCATTTCTGCTTCTCATTTAGTACAAGCCTTTATTACTGACGATCACTGGCTATTGCGTCGCAGTATCCTCGCCGCTTTAGTGGAAATGGAATGCCATGAAGAAGTCTTAGAAATTTGTAGCCTAGGTCTAGAAGGTGAAGATGCGACAGTAAGAGAAGCTTGCATCGATGGTTTAGGAGCTTTATCCAAAACACGTCAGTCTGAAGCAGCCCTAGCAAAACTCCTAAGTCTCAAAGATTCTGAATTGGAATATATTCGGGTCAGACTTGCCTATGCATTAATGCAGTTTGATACTCCTGAAGCCAAGGAAGCCATGTCTACACTCAGAAAAGATAGTGATTATCGAGTAGTTGGAGCAGCAATGGAAAATTTACTTCCTTAACTTCAGAAACTAACACTCCCTTCCCACCCAATAATTAGTGGTGCGAATCGCCGCACCACTAATTCCAATTCCTGAAAGTGTTGCAACACTTTTGGGAATTACAGCGATTTGCGCTCTAAACCCAGTAAAAGTTTTAAAAATACAAAACGGCATAACCATTTTTAGGTAGTGCTAAATAGGTAGGGATGGGTGACGCTTCGCGTCACCCATCCCTACGCCGAGTTACTTAGCGATCGTGAACCCATAATTGCGAGTTGGTATAATCCACTGATGATTTACTTACTGTATGAGACAGATCGGTTAAAGCTAATGTCCCTTTTAGCCAGAACTTTTCACTTGATTCTTGGAAGCTTCATCGCTCTGTTTGGAGGAGCAGGATTTCTTTGGGGAATACACCGTTTGAGGACAAGTGTATTTGTACGAAATTATCATCCTAGACACTTGGGAAGAGTAGTTGTGAGAGGCAAAGCCTGTGCAACCAATCCAAATAAGGTGCTAAGAAGTATACTTAGCAAAAGATCTTGTATTGCCTATAACTTTTCTATTTTAGAATTGAAAGGAAAGTCTAACTCTAGAATACTCTACAGAGAATCTCGTGGACAATGGAATCTTAGTATACAAACCAAAATGGCTAAAGTGCAAATTAACCCACGGGAGATGGATTTCAAAAATCCTCATTTCCAAGATAGTCAGAATCTTTTTGGTGATTTTGCTAACCCACTCTCATTAACTCTCTTAGCTGAGAAGGGAATTAACCCACGAATTTTTGGTATACGAAGATCCTTACTCTTGGAAGAGTCAGTTATTAGCGATGGAGATGAGATTTGGGCTTTGGGTTGGATACACGATCAAGCATTGCAACTTGAAGATGCCATCGTGACAGATAAATCAGTTAGCCGAATTATTGTGGAATCATCACTTGCATGTATCGTTAGTGCTTGGTTTGTATGGATAGCCTTGGCAGTTCTTGCATATGCCTTACGGTAGTCCCTCTAGGGTATAGTACCAAAGCCAAAACTGAGGTCGGTTAAGCTATCTTGTTTAAATTTCACTTTGCAAAGCCGATATTTACACAGGTATTTATCTCCCTAGGCATACCTAAGCTCGAAGCATTCGCTGGTACACTAATCTGACAATAATGGCTATACTAAAAGTAGCTATGTTTACAGAATTTAATATTGGGATCGCCAAAATTGTCCATAACAACTGGTAGCTCATACCAATGTTGAGTGTTCTGGTTAACATAACAGGAGGAGAACCATGTCTAATATCCCAACTGGCGGTCAAATGCTCTGGAAGCTTGAAGATGGTGAACGTGTCTTACATTTACGCCACAATGCCACTGAGCAATGGCGACACTACGAAGATTTCCCCGAATATGCGATGCAAGACCCTGTAGGATTTTCCAAAGGTATCGCCACTTTTGTCACCTTACTAAAAAGAGATTGGGTAGCTATTAAGTCCTAATAAAAGAGAATGCGGTGCAATGCACCGCATTCTCTTTTATTCATCCCAATCATGCCATTCGACTTTATTTACTTCCAAATACATGTCCACAGCCTGTCCAATAGTGGGAAAGAAGTCATCTTTGCCAATTTTGGTGAAGAGTCCATAACGCTTTAGGCGATCTTTGGTAGGACCTTTCATCTCTGCAAAACATAATTCTATATGTGCTTCGCATAGGGTTTTATCAAGTTCCGCGATCGCATCCGCAGCCGTAAGATCGATATCAGTGACAGGTTCTGCGGCTACTAATACCCACTTAGTCATCGTGGGTGCGGCTATCACCGCTTGCAACACCCGTTCACAAAAGGTTTCGGCATTGGCAAAAAAGAGCGGTGCATCCCAACGAAAGATCACTAATCCCGGAATTTGTCTAGCTTCTGGATGACGTGAAACATCGTGATAGCCTTTGATGCCATCAATCCGACCCAGTACGGCATAATGTGGTCGCCATGCACTCCAAACAAAAGCCATCAAAGCCAAAACGACAGCACTAAAAATGCCTTGAATTACTCCTAGTACTGCAACACCGCAAAAACAAACAATTGACAGAAAAAATTCAAACCTTCGCAACTGATATAGACGTAAAGTTCCTTTAATTTCAAAAATGCCTAGCCCAGCCGAGATAACCACAGCGCTGAGAGCAGCTTGAGGCAGATCTTGCAATAACATCGGTGCAAACCATAAAAGTAGGGCAAGACAAATTGCACCCACCACTCCTGTAATCTGCGTTTTTGAGCCTGCTGCTTCAGCCACAGGTGTACGCGAAGCACTACTACTCACAGAAAAGCCCTGAAATAATCCCGCCGCAATATTGGCGATACCCAAGGCAATTAATTCTTGATTGCGCTCAACTTTATAACCACCGCGTATAGCAAAGGTTCGTGATAAAACGCTCAGATCGGCATAGGATACCAAAGAGATCGCTAAAGCACTAGAAAACAAAGTGTTGAAATTGATCGGTGTAATGTTGGGAACTTGGAATGATGGTAAACCCTGTGGTAAGACTCCGACCACAGATATGCCCGATCGCTCAGAAAGGTTGTATAGAGAACTAATGATTGTCGCCGCCACTACTGCTACCAAGACCCCCGAAATTTTAGGAGCTATTCGTTTGAGAACTAGAATTACTAACAAACAAGATAATCCAATCGCTAGTGCAGTCGTGTTGGTTTTACCGTCTTGAACACCTTGCCCAAATCCAATCAGGTCTTCCCAAATCGTATTACCTTTTACCGAAAACCCAAAAATCTTCGGTAATTGTCCAATTAAAACAGTTATAGCAATTCCATTGAGATATCCATAGCGAATTGGTTTAGAAAGTAATTCGGTAATGAAGCCAAATCTTGCTAGCCCTGCAATAATGCAGATGACTCCCGAAAAAATTGCTAACACCCCTGCGATCGCGATCGCCTGTAGAGGATCGCCATTGGACAATGGTAATACTGTCGCCGAAATAAGCGGAATTAGGGCGGAGTCAGGACCTAATACCAAAATCCGACTAGGGCCAAACATGGCATAGGCAATTAGTGGCACAATCGTGGCATATAGCCCATAGATCGCAGGTAAGCCTGCGGCTTCGGCATAGCCCATGCCTGCGGGAATAAGGATAGCGGTCAGTACCATTCCTGCCACCACATCTTGGATCAGCCAAGGGAGTTGATAATTCCTTAACACGGCGATACTTGGTATCCATCGTGCTAACCCATGAGGGCGTGCAGCAAGGGGAAATGGAATAATCGGTGGGGGCTTTGTCAACAAGTCACCTCAATATAAAGATTTCGCAATTCTAAGATTTTTGATGGCGAGTCTTCGCCGCGCCATCAAAAATCTGGTTCTTTATTTTACGGCGAAGCCCTAAGTTTTTAGATAGACTTTCCAGATTACCCAAAAAATGACACTATGCTTAGCCAAAGAATTGTTGATATTACCTAAAACTTATGGCTCAAAATATCCAAATTGATAAATTTGCTAGATCGCAAATTATGGCGATCGCCCAGCAGTTCTCTCCTCAAAAACAAATTACTGACATTCAACCCTTTGGCAGTGGCAATATTAACGATACTTTTTTAGTCTCTTTGCAAGAAGCAGCAGATCAATCCTTTATCTTGCAACGTATCAATACCAAAGTATTTCATGAACCAAAGTTAGTCATGCAGAATATGCGGGTTTATACGAATCATGTACGCGATCGCCTGCAAAATCACCCACTAGAGCGACGATGGGATATCCCGAAAATATTACCAACGCAGCAAGGGCAAGACTATTGGCAGACTGAAAGTGGTGAATTTTGGCGATCGCTTAGTTTTATCGCAGGTTCTCAATCCTTTGATGTCATGGAAAATATGGAACAAGCGCGAGAAGTTGGCTATGCTTTGGGAACGTTCCATCATTTGACCAATGATATAGCGCCAGAGAGATTAGCAGATACTTTGGAAGGTTTTCACATTACGCCGCGCTATCTTCGCCAGTATGAGGAAGTTCTTGCAAAGGCGCATTTTCAGCGATCGCCTGAAGTTGATTATTGTTTGAAATTTGTAGGCGATCGCAAGGGCTTAACGCATATTTTAGAAGATGCAAAAGCGGCTGGGAAATTACCATTACGAACGATGCATGGCGATCCGAAAGTGAATAATATTTTGTTTGATCGACAGACACAACAGGCGGTGAGTGTAGTCGATTTGGATACGGTGAAATCTGGTTTAGTGCATTACGATATCGGAGATTGTTTGAGATCGGGTTGTAATCCTGCGGGTGAAGAGACTGAACAATGGCAAGATGTTCAGTTTGATACGGATCTTTGTCAAGGAATTTTGCAGGGATATTTTTCAACTGCGCGATCTTTTCTCACCGAGTATGATTATGCATATATTTATGATGCGGTTCGGGTAATCTCCTTTGAGTTAGGATTACGTTTTTTTACCGATTACTTAGCAGGCAACATCTATTTTCACGTTAAATATCCTGAACATAATCTGAGGCGATCGCTCGTCCAGTTTCGTCTAGTTGAGAGTATTGAAGCTCAAAAATCGGTCATTCAGAAAATCATCTGTTAAAGTCTATGGAATCACCACAACAAATTTTAGAATTTCTCGATCGCAGTTTTAATGAGATCAAAATACCTTGCCTAGGCAATCTAAATGTTGACTATCTTTCGTCAAGGCTTTTGGCATTTCGGAATGAGCATCAATGGGTGATTATGTTCAACTCAATTACTTGGTGTCCTGCTGGTGAAGGGCTAACTACAATTATTGAATGTGTGGGTAACTGCAATTCACAGAAAAGTAATGTTCAGCATGATTTCCATTTCGATAGTGTAATCACAGGTCAAATTAAATACGATGAATTGCTCAACGACTATCTCGTAACTGTGCGAGATAAATCTATTCCTTTAACAGAATTAAATATCGTTTTTCGTCCAGAACTGTTTTCGGAGCATGAGCCTGATATTGCGATCGCGCTATTAGAAAACTATCGTGAAGAATTACTGGCTAATCATGAAGAATATGGAGTGTTTATTCCTGAAGGATTGACTGAGGTCTTACGCCTTGATGAGTGGCATCATCCAGATTGGCATTGTCCACCGAGTCAGACTGAGAGTTTTCCTCTCATTGCTGAAGTTCTCTATACTGGTAATCCTGATTTGTACAAACCACCATCAAAGCCCAATACTGACTGGAGATTTTGGTTCCCTAAGTAAAAAACAGCAATTGCCGATCAAACGAATACAAGGGAAAATCTTGAAAGCGTTGCCTAGCTATACCTTCAAGATTTTCTCTTTGTTGGGGGTTGAACACAAAGCATTGTAAAAACCAATGATTACCGATTGTTAATGCTCTTGAGCCAATTGTGCAGATCTTCCAAATTTTCTAAATCAAACAGCGCTTCACTAAATGTATCTAATACATTAGGATCTAGCTGATATAACTGAACTTTAATCTCATCAGGGATGATGATTCCTAGTTTTCTAGCTAGTTGCTTGAGCAGCAGTGATAGTTTACCTTCTTGTATGCCCTGAGCCTTACCTTCTTGTATGCCTTGAATCTTGCCTTCTTGTATACCTTCTTCTCTGGCTGTATCTACGACTCCTTTCAAGTCTCGGTAGTACTTTAAGCTGTTTTCATATGCATCTCTTTCCTCTTGCGAAAAGCTAGCAATTTTGGATGCTTCAAACAGTTGCATGAATACATTTTCTTGCAATGATAAAGGTGGCTCTTCTAATTCGGGTAGATGTTTTAGCAAGAATAACCATTTATCAAAATGGTCGTTTAGTTGATCAATTGATTTTTTGAATTTTGGTAGTTCAAGATATATGAATTTTAGTTTCTCATAAAAGACTTTGCCATCTTGATCTTTTAATTCAACAATATGTACTAAGGTGTCATCGTTTTTATCTTCATCAAAAATAAAGTCTAAAATACCGATCGCGTAGACTGGTGTGAGCTTGTAGTTCCAATCTCCTTTTTCTGCTTGTTCTTGAATGGGAAAGGTGGAGTAATAAATGCTGCGGTCTTTAAAATAGTTATGTTTTGCTTTCTGCATTTCGACAATAAATTTTTCTCCTGTTTCACTTTCGCAATAAAGATCGAATATTGCTTTACGATCAATGGGGGTATTGCCGAGGTTTTCGGTATTGCGATATGTTAAATCTTTGACGTGATGCTGGGCGGGTAAGATGACGTTAAGAAAGTCGATTAGTAGGTTTTTGTTTGGCTCAGTTCCAAATAGGCGCTTGAAGCCAAAGTCGGTGAGTAAGTTGATGTAGCGATCGCGACTGAGCCGAACTGATAGAGGTTTAGACATGATATTTCTGGGCGTGTCTACTCATTGATTCTAACAGGTTTCTAATTTCTCGCTCTGCAAATGGCGATCGCACTCTCATCAAAAAGCGATCACCACTCAATCAAGCAATCAGCGATCGCCTAAAAGTTGGAGTTAGTTAAATAGAAACTATTCATAATGACTCCACATCCGTAAAACTTTAACAACTTTTTCGTCTGACATAATTTGATACACTAAGCGATGCTGAATATTACAGCGCTTTGCGCTCAAACCCAAACCAAGAAAAAATTTGAAAGCGTTGCTTTGCAACGCTTTCAAATTTTTTTTGTGGTTCGTTTGATCGGTAATTGCTGTAATTCTTCGTGAATAATAACCAGATAAATCACCCTTTAATTTCTCAGAAGGTGGTTGATAAGGATTTTCTGCTAAAATTGCCAGCAATGCTTCCGTTTGGGATTTTAATCCTGCGGCAGTTAATTTTTTAGCATCTTTATTGGCTTGTTTTGTCAAAACTACTTTCCACATTACCATTCAATATTCTCAACACTAATACAGTCTTCGAGAGGAGTGGCTGCTGCTTGAAGAATTGACTCGGCAAGTCCAGAAATAGATTGAATATAGAGGGTCTCTTGGATTTCGTTCCATTCTTGTTCAGAAATTAAAACCGCATTACCTGTTGTTTCTTTAATGAGAATTGGTTGATGCTTTTGATTAATGTCAGCAATCAGTTTGGGGAGATCCAACTGCGCTTGTTTAATCATTATAGTTTCCATAATCATAAGGGTTTTATTAAGGTTAATTAAGTTGATTATATAGTATTTTCTTTTGCTTGTTGATTTACAAGGTTGACCAGCACCCCAAATCAACAAGCGATCGCACTCTCATCAAAAAGCGATCGCCTCTTAATAAAACAATCATTGATCGCACTCTCATTTCATAAACAGCGATCGCGACTGAGCCGAATTGATAGAGGTTTAGACATGATATTTCTGGGCGTGTCTACTCATTGATTCTAACAAATTTCAAATTTCTCAATCTACAAATGGTGATCGCATTCTCAAGAATCTAAAGGCGATCGCCTTATTGGTAATTTATTGTTCAGCAATATTATCAATTTTTTCACGGATTGATAGCTGAACGAGAGCGCGAACGAGCGAAAATCCGCAGAAAAAAGCACCTATAAAAGCAGCGATCGCCCAGCCAGAATAAGCAGTAGTACCAACTAATAGTACGGCTCCAACTAAAGCCAAGAAGCCTGTTAAACAAGCATAGATTAAAGCTTTAACAGCAATGTTGATTCTTTTGAGAGTGCGATCGCTTTCGGAAGACTTGACCTGAATCATCAACTCGCCACGCTCGATTCTCTCTTCCAAACGTTCTAACAGAATTTCCATGCGACTGGGCTTATTTAGTTGATAAACCAGAAAATCTTTTGCTTGTTGAGCCAATGCTCCTAACGTATTGCCCCGACCCTTAGTAAGCACAATGCTTTTCACAAAGGGCTGGGCGGCGGTGGTAAAGTTATATTCTGGATCGAGAATTCTAGCAATCCCGTCAAGAGTCGTAAGGGACTTGAGGAGATAGGTCATTTGAGGAGGCAAACGGAAAGGTTGCTTCTCGAATATAGCTACCACTTCTCCTTTAATTTGCTCGAACTCATAGATATTCACAGGTCTTTCCGTGAAGCGATCTAACACAAATTTTAACATGCGTTTAATCGGACTCATATCGGCGATCGGTTCGATAAAGCCCATGCTCAATAAGCTGTCAACAACTTCATTGGTATCTTTACGCAGCACTGCAAAGAAAGTCTTTACCATTTGATCCTTTGCCATAGTTTTGACTTCCGCCATCATGCCGTAGTCATAGAAAATCAAACTTCCACTAGGACTAACAGCTAAGTTCCCAGGGTGGGGATCAGCATGAAAGAATCCATCTTGAAGAAGCTGTTTGAGATAACAACAGATTCCTAATTGATTAATTTCTTTGGGATTTAATCCACAGGCTTCTAAGGCTTGGCGATCATCTATTTTGATGCCAGGGACATACTCTAAGGTCAAAACCACTGAGGTGGAATAGTCCCAATAAATTTTAGGGATAACAATGCGCGGATAGCCTTCAAAATTTTTGCGAAAGCGATCGGCATTACCTCCTTCGATCGCATAGTCAATTTCTTGATAAAGAATAGTGAAAAATTCTTGATAAATACCTTCTAGATTGTATTTGCGTGTCCAAGCAAAATAGCGGCGAAATACTTTGAGAAGTTTCCCAACCGCAAGTAAATCAAGATCGAATAGTTTTTTTAACCCTGGGCGTTGGACTTTGACGACAACTTCTTCACCAGTGTGGAGGGTGGCGCGATGTACTTGTCCGAGGCTAGCCGCAGCCAGAGGAATTTCATCAAAGTCACGATAGATTGTATAAAGCGATTTTCCGAGTTCGAGTTCGATAATGTCTCTGGCTTCTTTGGCGCTGAAGGCTGGCACTTTGTCCTGAAGTTGCGCCAAAGTACTAATGTATTCAGGTGGTAACAGATCGACGCGAGTAGATAGGGATTGACCGATTTTGATAAATGTTGGCCCTAGTTCGAGCATATTGCGAACCAGCCATTCCGCTCTCTTGCTGCGCGTGCGTGATGTATTGTTTTGCCAAAATTTATCCCACCATATAAAAAACAGGAATGTAAACGCAGCTAAGAATACTTCGCGTTGACGGGCTAGTGAAGAACTTTTGCTTCTTTGCCAGCGTAGCTTTTTGTATGGTAATTGGGCGATCGCAGACATATTTTGCCAGTAATAACAATGCCAACTAGCAGTGCTGTGTTTATATTACCCAAATTAATAACAATTCTACGAAATGACACTATATTTCGTAAAAAGTCAAGGAAACTTTCGCAGGCTGGTGTTTTTTTCAACGCTCAAAATGGCTATGTCGCTTTGTGTTTAGGGATTACGTCTAAAAATGGAGGGAAGGGCAAAGCACTGTTACCAAAAGACAGCAAAAATGGCAAGACTTTGCTATGGTTATGTTTAGTGGCGATCGCCAGAAACATTATGCATATCAAAGTTTTTACATTGGCATGGACAATGTAAAAATTGCAAGCCAAAATTAGTATGGGTTTTACGATTTGTAAGTTGTCTATAGCAACTTGCAAACCTTAGTATGTAGAGCCTTGAGACCAAAAACTTCGTATCTATTCAAATCATTCCTAGAGGTAACCTAATGGGTGAAATCACCAGAGATGAGATCCGCGAACGCTTAGGCAATATCGATCAAATTCGCGATATCATTTTCGGCGCACATTTGCGCGAATACACTAGTCGGCTTGATAAGGCTGAGTCGGATATAACAGCGATTCAGCAAGATGTGCGCGATCGCCTTAATGACTTGAAATCAGTGTTAGCCAGTGAGTTACGGGCGGCAGTTGAATCTATTGATAAGCGACTAAAAACGATTAGTACCTCTACTCAGGAGGAAGCCGCCGACCTACGTCAACAATTCGATCGCATTAATCGCAAGTTTACCAATAGTATTGAGACTCTTGATGAGACCGTTGAAGCGCAACGAGTAGCCCTGCGGGAAGAAATTGCCCAAACTAGAGATAATTTACAAAATGATACTCGTGAATTGCGATCGCTAGTTTTCGAGGAGCTAGACCGCCATTTCTCAATTCTGCGGGAAGATAAGCTTTCTAAAGATGACATGGCGGAGTTGCTATTCGAGTTAGGTATGCGACTTAAGGGTTCTGAGTTTGTACCTGAACTGCGTGAGGCGGCTGAAGAAAAGGTGGAAGAGAAGTATGAACGGGTGAGTATCCTCGATTCTGAGCCAAAAGTCTCAACTAGTGCGGAGGCAACTAGCCCTGCAACTAGAACTACATCACGCACTTCTAAAGCCAAGCCATAAATTCCGTAAAAAGTAAACGCAAATGCAAAAAAAGGGGCTGAAGCCCCTTTTTTTGCATCGCAAACCAAAATAAATGAAGGTGGCTCTTTGCGCCACCTTCATTTATTTTGGTTTTATGTTCTAAGCAAAACTTTCATTGCTATAGTACAAAAATACTGTCATTGTGAAAAAGTAGTATGTCAGAGCAAAAAGGAGAGCAGAAGGGTAACTTCCAAAATAAAGCACTCAGTGATGTTGAGAAGTTTTTACTCTTGCTCTCTGAGTTGAATATTATTGACTCTGAAAAATCTAAAGAACCACAAAATCATCAAGGAATAAATGATTCAATCTTTTTAAAGATCGACAATCAAGATAGTCAAGACAAGGAAACTAAATCTCGCTCAAGTTTGTTTGATATTGAACAGAATTTATCAGCTAAGTCTAGTCCCCAATCTCTAGGTGATGAGTTCTCAGATGTAGCGAGATCGCCAAATGGACAGAACTCAGTGGCTAAGCCCAGACCAAAATATGCAGATGAAGATTTTTTAGATATAGTGCGATCGCCTTCCGTATATCCTTTCCCTAGCCTACTCGATGAGCTACCTTTTTTAAGAGATATTCCACCTGCTAAGAATGGGTTTGATCATGCTGTTCAAGATCGGCAAACAGCAGAACAAACCACTGAAAACATAGATCTTGCTGACAATGCTAAATATGCTCAGTTAGAACCAATAGATTCTTCCAAAAAAGAAGAAATAGCAGCCGTAAATCTAATTCAAGATCTTCTCTTAGGTAGTAATAAAGTCCAAATAGAATCTCCACAAATCCCTCAAATTTCTCAAACAAACTCTTCTCAAATCTCTCAATCCATCTCAGTACCTACTTCTCGACCTCAAGTACAACCACAGTCACAAAGCTCCTATTTAAAAAGCTCATCAGATGATGAGGCTTTACATCTTTTACAGGATATTCTGGTTGTGCCAGAGTTAGAAGATTTACGAAGCTTTAAAATTGCGGTTGAGCAAAAGCTGGGAATTGTTGAAAGTCAGGTTAATAATCCTGAAATAATGAATAAAATTGAGGGTTTGGAAAGTCTTCTACACAATGCTTCGCGTAGACTGTCGGCGATGGACGATGAAAAGAGCAATATTCCAATGGAGATTGAGGGGGTTAGAGATCGTCTTGCTCAGTTAGAAAATCAAATTAATCAACCCGCAGAATTAGTCCAGCTTTTGCTGCCAATTATTGCTGAGTTGCTCAGCCTCAAAGCCGATCAAGCTAGAGAAGAAATGTGTCAAGCGATTACGCCAATTATCGCCGAGGTGATCTTTGAGCGATCGCAACTAGATCGCGTATCCATGAGTCATGCGATCGCCGATCTACTTCCCAATGCAATAAGCGAGCAAATTCGTAATAACCCTGAGCAAATAGCAAAAGCCCTTGGACCAGAAGTTGGAGCGGCTATTCGTGAGCAAATTCGGATTGATCGAGATGAAATCGTTGATGCACTTGCGCCAGAAATGGGAGCTGCAATTAAGCAACAGATCGTGTTAGAACGTGATGCTATGGTTGATGCCCTTTATCCTGTAATTGGGAATACGATCGCTAAATATTTTGCGGAAGCAATTCGTTCTATTAACGAAAAGGTTGAGCAAACTTTTAGTCTAGAAGGGCTACAGCGTAAATTTCGTGCCAGAATGAAAGGTGTATCTGAAGCCGAATTGATTCTTAAAGAATCAGTTCCCTTTGAAATCCAAGCCATATTTTTGATTCACAACCTTTCTGGACTAGTAATAATTGATATCCAAAAAAGCGATCTTGATTCCTTAGTCGAGCCAATTGACTCAGATATGTTAGCTGGTATGCTGACCGCAATTCGGAGCTTTGCCAATGAATGTATATCGCGATCGGAAAGTACCACGGAACTTGATGCGATTAATTATAGTGGTTCTAAAATTTTGCTAGAAGTGGCGGGATATTGTTATCTTGCAGTAATCATTCAAGGAGAGCCTGACGCGGCTTTGGTAAACAAAATTCGCGATGTTTTTGGTCGAGTCGTGCAAGTCTATGGCGATCGCTTTAAAGAATTTGACGGCGATCCTAGTATCATTCCAATGGAAGTAGAAATTCAACTCAAAACATTAATAGAAGTTGAACAACCTAAATCTTCTAAACAATCACCAAAAACGCTGATTTTTATAGGTTTAGCGGTACTTGCCCTGATTTTTGTGCCGATAGGAATTTTTCAATATCATGCTAATCGCGCTCGCCAGCTTGAAGCCAAAGTCTTAGAAGCCTTTGCTGGTACGCCCGAACTAGCCGTCTATCGACTGAATATCATTGCCGATGGTGATCGATTGAAATTAACAGGCAAATTGCCAAATCAACATTTGCGCGATCTCGCCCTGCAAGTAGCGATCGCCACCTCAAAATCAGAAATAGCCCACAGCAAAATTAACAACAATATCTATACAGCTAATATACCGCCCGATCCTGAGCTTGTGGCACTCGAAGTCCAACGCCTTACTACAGCCCTCAACTATACCCAAGGCGTAAATATTCAGAGCCAATTTAAAGATGGACAATTAACAATTACAGGACAGATTGAACAACCCAGAATGCTCCCTAAAATCACCCAAGCATTCACTAAAATCGCAGGAATTTCGACTGTTAGCAATGCAGCTACGATTCTGACCCCAAAACTATCAACACGTATTTACTTTCCACTGTGGGTGACCACCCTAGAACCAAGTGACACTGCGAAACTAATAGAAATTCAAGCTTTTCTGGATCTTTACCCAGATTACAATATTAAGATTTTGGTAAAGAATGATAACATTGGTGATCCTGCTATCAACTACCAACTGGGAATGAAACGCGCTCAATCAGTTCGTGATGCTCTATTGCAAAGAGGTGTAAATGCTAAACGATTACATCTTTCTGGGATAATCGATATATCTATTCAGCGCCCCTCTGACCAAATGTTAAGGTGGGTAGAATTTCAACCAATTTTAAAGCCCATGTCTATATCTAAGTAAATGCATTCTTCTACCAAAGTAATTTCTCAAAAAATATGTCTGATTGGTGATTTTGGTGTTGGTAAAACTAGCCTAATTCGCCAATTTGTTGACCGTCAATTTAGCGATAAATATTTGTCAACGGTTGGTGTAAAAATCTCTCGAAAATTAGTATCAATTAATGAAGCCAGTTTTAATGATTCTTCAGTAGAATTAAAACAATTGCAGTTAATTATTTGGGATATCGAAGGCAGTACTCGATTTAAGGCGATCGCGCCTAGTTATTTACAAGGCGCAAAGGGAGCAATCATCGTTGGCGATGTGACCAGAAACTCAAGTATGCAAAATCTCAAAGATCATGTACAGCTTTTTCAATCCATTAATCCTCAATCCAACTTAATCATCGCCTTGAACAAAGTTGATTTAATTGAAAGTCATGAGAGGGAGAGACTACTGCAATCTATCCCTGCCGACTTTGCGAACCTAAATATATCCATAAATATTACATCCGCTAAAACTGGTGAAGGCGTTGATGAAACATTCAAAAAATTAGCATTTCAGATGCTAATGCTAGAATAAAGGCCCTACGACTACAATCAAAGTATTAGAAGGCTACAAGTAAGAATATTTCCAATAAATAATCGTTCAGCATTCTTATTGATCAAATCATTAACTGCTATGAAACAGTCAAAACTTCTAAAAAAACTTCTCACTGCTTCAGAGCGATCGTTTATTACGATTGATCGACAGTTTGTGATTACTGATACTTCCTATGGAGCCGAACGATTTTCTGAATATCCCTACGAATCATTACTAAACAAAGATATTCGGAATGCATTTCCAGAAATAATTGGGTTAGAAGAATCTTTTAATAATATTTGGCTCAACCAACTTACTAGTCTTGAAATTAAAGGAGTGTGTCGTTCACTCAATCCTCAAGAACCTCTCTATTTTAATTTCTATATTATTGGCACAAATGAATTAGAAGAAGAAGATAAGAATATTATTATCTGCATTGAAGATGCCACAGATGTGATGATAATGTCCCAGACATTAATGCAAAGAGCTAATGAATCAGATTTACTCGCTAATGCTTTATTAAAATCAAAGGAATATATTGACAAAATTATTTCTGCGATGGCTGATTCTCTAATTGTCACTGATTATCAAGGCAAAATTAAGACGATTAACCCTGCGGCGATCAACTTATTTGGTTATTCTCAAGATGAACTAGTGAATGGGTCGATCGCTTCATTATTTAAAAATCCTAATCAATTAGATTTGATTCATCAAAATTATCTAAAAAACCAGTTAAATAATGAACAGTTGTTAGATAGCGATCGATATTTTACAAATATCGAAATATTATGTCTATCAAAAACTAGTGAGGAGATTTTGATATCTTTCTCTTGCTCAACTATCCAAAACCATCAACTTGAGTATAATGTTGAATCTAGCCATAATTTTGTCTATGTTGGTCGTAATATTACAGAACTGAAGCGAAAAGAACAAGAACTATTAGCCGCGAGACAATTTGCTGAGCAATCAGCAAAAGCTAAGACCATTTTCTTAGCAAATATGAGTCATGAAATTCGGACTCCCATGAATGGGGTTTTGGGAATGACCGAGCTATTACTTGCAACACCTCTAGATGATCGTCAACAGGATTTTGTAGAAAATATTCGGTTGAGCGGCAATTTATTGCTTAGTTTAATTAACCGTATTTTAGATTTGTCAAAATTAGAAGAAGGACAATTAAAATTAGAGAATCTACCCTTTGATTTGAACAAGTGTATAGAAGAAATTTTGGAGCTTTTTGCATTACAAGCCCATAATCAAGGACTAGAAATTAATGCTTGTTTTGATAAAGGCTTACCAAATTTATTAATAGCAGATACTGTTAGATTTAGACAAATTATGATGAATTTAATTGGTAATGCAATTAAATTTACGACTGAGGGCGAGATTGTTGTGCGCGTCGAACGCGATCGCAATTTTGAGCAAGACAACCCTCTAACAAATAAGGATTCGCCACAATCTCCAGTCTATTTGCGATTCTCAGTCATTGACACGGGTATTGGCATTGATTCCAAAAATCAAGATAAGCTATTTAAACCTTTTTCCCAAGTTGACACCTCTACCAATCGCCGTTTTGGTGGTACTGGACTAGGACTAGCAATCTGTCGTCAGTTGGTGGAGCTAATGCAAGGTGAGATCGGTGTATCTAGCCCCGTCGAGAATGGCAAAGGGACTTGTTTTTGGTTTAGGATTCCTTTCGCGCTCCAACCCATTTCAAATCCCCCACCTCTAGATGATAATGCTCATGCTTTAGGTAAGCGGAGTATTTTAGTAGTTGATGCAAACCGACATACTCGCCATGCTATAGGTTATGAACTCGCTAAATTTGGTGCAGAAGTCTATGAGGTATCTAATATTGTTGACGCACTCAAATATCTCGATACTAGTCACAAGGTTGATGTTGCCATTATAGATTGGGGACTGACTAGTTTTAATGGTTCTAAATTAGTCCAGCTAATTCATGGGAAAGAAGGATTTGCCGATTTACCGATTATGGCAATGCTGACTGCCAACAGACAAGGTGAAACGGAAACAATCATCCATCAAGGATTTTGTGGGTATGTTACGAAGCCTTTTAAGGCGCAGCGACTACTTAAATCCCTGTATTTATCTCTGGGTATTGAGCATCCAGTTTTACCTAATGATTCTGCTGCGAGTGCAGTTATTCACCATCTTCGAGATAACTCTAAGCCAAATATTGGGTTAGAAGAGTTAAGAAAATCGAAAATTCTATTAGCCGAAGATAATATTGTCAATCAGAAAGTGACAATGACGTATTTATCCCAATTGGGATGTCAAGCAGATTTAGCGGAGAATGGAGAACAGGTATTGGAGTTAATGCAGTCTAAAGATTACGATATTATCTTGATGGATTGTCAGATGCCTTTATTGGATGGATATGCTACAACTCAAGTTATCCGTCAACTCGAATCTACTACAAGGTCATCAAAACATGTCGTGATCATTGCTATGACTGCTAATGCCTTTACAGAAGATCGCGATCGCTGTTTAGCGATGGGAATGGATGATTTTCTTAGTAAGCCAATCCGTAGACAACAACTTAAGGAGACGCTTGAGGATTGGATTATCAAACAAAAACTTAAAGAGAATTTGCGGAGTTGGATCATATAGCAACGCGCTGTAAAAAATAATAAGGAGAGATTGCTGCGACGCAGCAATCTCTCCTTATTACCTTATTATTTTTTACGTGAGTTCGGGATAAGCTACAAAATTTTAAGAGCAAAAACAGTAAAAGCCTCGCGAAGCGAGGTTTTTACTGTTTTTGCTCTAAGATAGGGTTCGCTGCGCGAATCCTATCTTAGGAAGTAGTTTGAAATTAACCCGAACTGAGGTTATTTTTATGGTACGGAGAGGGGGAGATTCGAACTCCCGTTAGGTGTGACCCTAAATCTGATTTCGAGTCAGACGCATTCAACCACTCTGCCACCTCTCCAAATATGTCATGTAGGTTCTTAGGCTAAGCAAAGCAATTGTTATGATATCACGGTATGTGTGCTTTATACCAAAACACAAAATGGCTACGCCATTTTGCGTTTTTAAAACCAATCCCAGTAAAAGGCATCACTAAGTGATGCCTTTTACTTATCGAAAACCTTTGCCCTGTGAAGATTCAGTCCAAAGCATTAGCTCTCCATCAGCATTGGCGGCGGCTAACTTTTTGCCATGAGGTTGCCATTGCAAAGCCGTAATCTCACCCATTGGCGTTTCTAAAGCCTGCACCCAATCCTTAGCATCTTTCCAAATAGCAATTCTGCCATTTTCATCGGCAGAAACCAGTATTGCTGATTTGGGCTTAAAAGCAACAATACCCACAATGCTGTTGTGCCCTTTAATCACTTCACCTTCCCAACCCACATTCAGGTCAGCGTGTTTTTCCCATACGACCACATCCGAGCCACTAGAGGAAGACAATAACGGCGAAGTTTTGCTCGCAGACCAATCAAAGGAGCGGATCTTTCCAGGAAAGCCCTGCATCCGCCAAGGTGAAGCATCAAAATCAGTTCCGAGCCATTGCATCACCACTACTAAGTTGTCGAGAGTACTGGCGACTAGATATTCTCCAATGCGATCCCAAGCCAATTTAGATGTAGCAGTAGGCATTTCAAATGGAATTGGATCTTCATACCAATCCTTAGCAGACCAAACTCTAATCCCTCCATCACCGCCAACTGTAAGATATTCGCCGTTTGGATGCCAAGCGATCGCCAAAACCGTTGACTGCTCAAAATGCAAAGTCGTTACAATATCTAAAGTTTCCGCGCTCCAGATTTGCACATATTTGCCGAAGCTAAACGCAAATTCAGCGCGTGTGGGATGCCAAACTAGATGCTCGATCCATGTTTTGCCAAGATCGAGGGTTGCGGCGATCGCAGGTTTCTCCCCATCTAACTTCCATACGCGCACCTTACCATCCTGTCCCCCCGATGCTAGCCATTGCCCATCTGCCGAGAATCCCAGACAATCTACCGAAATTTCTGTTGGTGCTTGTAATTCAATCAGTTTTTGCTGGAGATCATTACCCGCCTTTGCTTCATCGAATAGAGCTAGCTCTCCTGCGGCGGTGGCGGCGGCGAGGTATTTACTATTGGGTGACCATGCGATCTCGGTGATATATTCACTGAGCGTAATTTGCGATTGGGGTTTGGGGTTAAGGATCAGAGTAGTCTTCGGCTTGGGCATAGTGATTATTTTACTTTTATCGCTTTATATTCAGCTTCCGTGAAGCTAAATGGGTGAATTATATAGAGTTTGTAAACTAAATTATTAATCGCCTTTTCTAATTCGCTCGTATCAGCATGGCGATCGCCTTTTTTAGCAGTTTGTCACAGTTTAAGTAAATTGACTGGGTAAGCTCTAATTGCTTCGTCTACTGTGGCGATCGCCATGTCATTTTGTATGGCTTGACAAATAAGCATTCTGTCAAAGGGATCTCGATGTAAAGATGGGAGCTTAGCTAGTTGAGTTACACTGGCTTGATCAAGATCGAGATTAAGAATTTGATGGCGATCGCAGTGTTTAGGGAAGTATATTTCAGGAGATTCTGGCAATAGTAGTTTACCTAACTGATATTTAACAATGGCTTCCCAAGTCGAAACAACGCTTAAATAAATTTCGTTGTCTAGGTCTTGAATGATTTCTTGCATATCTATCGTTAGTCGTTGATCACGACTGATAAACCATAAGAAAATATGTGTGTCTAACAAAATTTTCATTTTCCTTCAAAGGCTTGCAAAATTTCTTCTGGCAATGGTGCATCGAAGTCTTCGGGAACTACAAATTCTCCAGCGCATAAACCAAATGGGCGTTGTTTTTTACTCTTTGTTGTAACTGCTTTGGATAAGTTTTGATCTTTTAAGGTTTCTGATGGCTGGATGTCTTCAAGTGTATCTAGGTCTTCTGCAAGAATCCGAATTAGTTTAACTTTTTCTGTTACAGTGAGTTTTCGGGCGGCGGGTAGTAGTTCGGCGAGTGTCATTTTTTTACCTCCTATTCTGTTTTAATTACTGTGTATTCTTGTTCTGTTAGTGTAAATTCTGGATCGATCGCTTTTACTTCTTGATAGGTGAGTTTGTAAAGTTTGTAAACGAGGTTGTCGATCGCCTTTTCTAATTCACTCGTATCAGCATAGGTAAACTTCTTCGATTTATCTCAGCAAGGCTATAAATCCTGCTTGTTCAAAATGTTTATCATAGGCGATCGCTTCTAATATATTTTGTTGCTGCATGATTTGAAATGATGTGCAATCTGTATGACTCCAAGCTTGATCGGGACGTTGATCGTATAGCTCAAGAGCATTTTGAAATAGTGCGTCAGTCTGCAAAACCACTTCGATTTCAGGATTTGTAAAGGCGTGTTTGATAAATCTAACGGCTTTTTGTCGATAGGATTTACCTTTGCCAGAGAAGGCGTTGAGAAGTTCAGTAAATACCATTTCACTGGTAACTATGGGGGTTGAGATTAAGGTAACTGATATTTGTCGGGCTTTTTGATGTAGGTCATCGTCGGGGTTGAGTAGGGCAATCCAATAGCCTGTATCTGCAAATACTTTTTTCATGCTTGTTCTTTGGGTGTGCCGTATAGATAATGATCTAAATTTTTGGCAAGGTCTTTAGGAATATTTGTTTCTGTTGGGATCTCAGAATTGACTTGATCAATAAAGCTCAAAAAATCTGGAATATTAGATTCTTTGGTCTTGTGGATAGATTCTTGTTTGTAGTTTTCATTGGTTCGAGTTTTGATGAATAAAAAGAAGTTCAAGACTTCGCGCACTAGAAAGTCGGGCGCTTGATCGAGTTCATGGATTAGTTGTTCTTTGTCTGACATGGTATTTACTCCTATTATCTTTATTGTTTATGGAACTTTTAATTTTATTTGTATTACAGGCTTTACTCCATTTTAATTTCTGTGTATTCTTGTTCTGTTAGTTCAAATTCTGGATCGCTCGCTTTTACTTCTTGATAGGTGAGTTCGTAAAGTTTGTAAACGAGGTTGTCGATTTGTTGTTCTAATGCAGTGGTGTCTTTACCTTCGGATTTTAGAGTTACAACTTCATTAGCAACTTTATATATGGATGTCCCTTTTAATCTATCAATATTTGGAAGTGGAAGCTTTTTTATATAAGTAGCTTTAACTTGGGCAAAAGCTCTTCCGTCTGTTTCTTGAGAGATAAATTTATAAAAATAATCAAATAAATTAGAATTAATCAAAGCTAACACTAGGATTAAACTATATGGTTGATTTTGACGTGGAACAATAATATGTACAGTTTTATCACATAAATATTTGCTTGTATCGAGAGCCGCAATAATTTTATTTGAAGTTTGTCTATATACTATTTTGGGGTTAATTTGTAGGAATTCCTGTGAATATCTAAAGATATCAATTCCTTTAACTAAATAGTCATTGTAATTATGTCTCAAAAAATGGCTTGGCTCATTAATAAAATTTTTGGATATATCTTTACCTTTTATAAAAGGCAAATCTTTAATATCTTTTTGTTTTCCAGAATATAAAATTCTATCGCCAATAGAATTACCATCTCTCTTTTTACCCTTCCCTATACTCCAGTATTTAAAGCCGACATCTTTAACATAGAAAAACTCATCTAAATAGTTTTTGTTAAATCTATCAAGTAAATAATTAGACTCTTTAAATGCTTCTTCTGATGACAACTTTAGGGTAATATTTTTAACAATAGTTGAAGAGAAGTCTTCGTTACTCAATTTTAGTTTTGTGTTTTTATTGTCAATCTCATTTTGATTGATTTTTTTAAAAAATGAGATTGATACATACACAGTTGGATCACTAAATACTTTTGATTCTTTAAAACCAATTAATTCCATAATCCAAAAATACGAAGTGATTTCTTTTCGTAATGGTTTAAAATAATCTCCGTTAATGAATGTATTAGGAGTGATAAAACTAAGAGTTGATTTGTTTTTCAATAATTTAAAACATTTTTCAAAAAAAGCAACATACAGATCATTATTTCTCTTGAATGTTGGGAATTTATCTTCAAGTACTTTTTTCTCTTCAGTATCAAAAATGATTTTATATGGAGGATTACCAATTACAATATCAAATCCAACCTGATCGCAAACCCGCTCATTCATCACCTCTGGAAAATCCAACTTCCAATCAAAAAAGTTAAGCACACCATCAGGCTTAGCCCGTAACTTCTTTAACTGAGAGATCGTACTTTTCCATCCAAGCGTTTGTAAATGCTTCTTGGTTTCTTCCGCTAACTTTTTGCCTGTACCAATCGGCGCAGCCTCCAACCCGCGATCCTTAATCATCAACTCCAACTGACTGATTAACAAATCAATCTTGAGATCCCGAATCTCCGATGACAACTGCTTTTTATTGCTGTCAGGACTAAAAAACTCCCGTTGCTTCTCACCGATAGACCGCAAAATTCTCTCAGGCTTCGACACATCATAGAGAATATTTGTCTGCTTAATCCCCTTCATTCCCCAATCCAGATCAATCACCTGATCATCCAACTTACTCACCAAACTATTCCCCACCACAATCTTATAATCCAAATTCGGCAAAGGCTTCGGATCACTCTCATCCACAATCAAACTCAACCAAAACCGCAACCGCGCAATATCCACCGCCCCGCGCTCGATATCCACACCATAAATACTATTCTGAATAATATTTAACTTCACCTCCGAAGCCGCAAACCCATTTGCATTACCATGCACAATCCCATACAAAGTCTGCTTTGTCGTAAATATCTCATGCAACAATCCCATCGGAAACGCCCCCGAACCGATCGCAGGATCACAAATTTTCACCGCATCCAACGCCACATTGAACTTATCCGCATAGCCGCCAACCAACAACCTCTCATCATCACTCAAAGTCTTCTTCAACAACTTCTCAATCAAAACCCGATTAATCTGTTTAGTATTAGACTCAGCCTCCACAGGCACTTCTAACTCTAACTGACCCTCCCGCACCGTATTCTCAGAAAGCAAACTCGGCTGTTCAGGCTTACCAATAGTGACAAAACCCACCACTTTATAACCATTATTCTCAAACCAAGTCGTCAGATACTCGATCAAACTCTCCTGACACATATAATGCACAATCTCTTTCGGCGTATAAAAAGCCCCCTTATCCTTATTGTCTTCCAATAGATTCTCAAAAATATGTCCCAACATCTCAGGATCAACCGCCACAGTATGATCATTCGGATCATCCTCATAGATCGTGAAATTGTATTGATTGAAAAACTCAAACAGCTTCTCAAATAACTGCACAGGAAACACCAAACTACGATGAATCCGATCGTCTTCCTCAAACAAACCACCATTTAGATAAGGAATCCGACAAGGCTCCCCCGCAACCAACTCAATCACATCATGATCACGCTTCGTATTCAACGTATCAAAAAACAAAGGCGACAACAACTGCTCATAAAAAAGAGCCTTGTTCCGTTGAAACAAATCCGTCAAAAAATTAAAATCACCCTTCCCCCAAGCATCCCCAACCTTCACACCCAGCCAACCCTTCTTCTGGATAAAGTACAAAAACACAATCCGCCCCAACAACTTCTTACTAAAATCCCGAATCCCCTTCTCATCGCCCTTAAAAATTGTCTGATAACTATAAGGATCAGCAAGCATATGATTACAAAAATCCTCGTAATGCTTCTTATAATCACCAAAAAACACCTTAGAAAGCTTTTCCACCGAGAAGGCATCCTTCACATCATCTAAACTAACCCCGCGCCCCTTCTCCTGAATCTTCTCAAAACGACTCACCGCCGTCCGCACCGTTTCCCCCTCACCCAAAACATAGGTATAGCGCTTCGGTTCCGTCCCTGCAAATTCTGAGACATAAGTTAAGCGCCAATTGCGATCTTCAGGACGATGATAAACAATAAAAGCGGCAGCATAATTACCGTAATGTTTTCGCAACGCATTCCGTAATCCCACCCGATTACGTTCCAAAATAATTCCATCCGCTAGCGTCACCTCATACAGCACTATTTGTTTCTCAATTCCATCCTCATTAATCTTAATAAAACCCAATCTTTGAGCGCTAGTAGCAACATGGGTATCAACATCAACGCTATTGGGTTCTAGAAATAAGTCAGCGCCCACAAATACCCCAGCCAAAAACTGTTTCCAACTAGCTCGGTTATAAGCATTGCTAAATAGCTGTTTAATTTCAGGCATGACTAAGGAGATCGCTTCAAACTAAAATATTCATTAATCTTATCAGACTAAAATATTCATTAATCTTATCAGATATTTCATCACATTTTTAGGGCTGTCAATGCAAAATGTTAATATAAAAATAATTCAAAACGTAATCGTAAATTTATGAAACTTAAAGTCGTTATTCATGAAGCCGAAGAAGGCGGCTATTGGGCAGAAGTTCCTGCGATCGCTGGATGTGCAACACAGGGAGATACCTTTGAAGAACTATTACAAAATTTATATGAAGCCGTGGAAGGCTGTTTAAAAATATAAAATCTGCATTTTTTGGTGTTTTTACACTTTTTTAAAATAGCAATACATTTACTCCAGCCAAATTCTCGTACCACTGGTACGAGAATTACAATAACCTGATATTCTGCATGAACAAATTAAATTAGAATTTACACAAAAAAAATTGTAGGGGTAGAGCATTTGCGCGACAATTCATCAATTTTCCACAACAATTTCGATTCGCAAATGCTCTACCCTCTTGGCATTTAACATTTTTTTATTAACTAAAAGATTCTGAAAGAATTAACATCGGTTTTTCAGCTTTTCTCTTTTTGCCTTTTTCAAAATCAGACAGATTAATACTATAGCGATCGCAGATTTTATCAATCTCTAACAAGATCGCAGAATCTGGTTTTAAATTCTTTTTTCTCAGCTTATCAACCTCAGTAGTCAAATTAGCATATTTACCTATATTAATCAGATTCAACATTTTTTTTATGTTTTCCTTTTGTTGATCAGTAACTTGAGGACATTTAATAACAACTTCAGAAAGCCAATTCTTAGACCTCATAGCCACACCACCCAATGCTTCTGGATCGATTTGCGACTGCACTAACTCCTGCTCTAAACCTTCAAAATCAGCGATCGCTAAATTCACATGATCATGATGTTCCGCAATTAACTCAACCGCCTTCTCAGCTTGATCAGCCTCAAAAATCTTAAAGGCAGCGATCGCCGTAATCTCTTTCGGTTGATGATCACTACCCACCCAATAAAACTCAAACTTTTGTGAAGTTTTGAGAAAAGCCACCGTACCATTTTGAGACTCAGGCTTATTAATAGCGATCACATTACGTCCAACCCGTGATTTGAGAGGTAGCTTTTTAATGCGATCGAACCAATCTTTATTCTTCTTTTTAAAATTACGCAAGAAAAACAAAAACTTTAATCTTTCATCTTCTTCTTCCTTAAAATTGCGACTAAAAAGCGATACCTCATCTAGAATTTCTTCAGTAGAAAATACCTGATTATCTTCACCAAAAGCAGTATGAAAAGCCTGAATTTTCATAAACGCTGTCTTATTTAATTTAATCTGTTCATCCCCCTGTGCCGAAGGATAAAACACATAATTATAAATAGTATCGGCTCTCGTACCAATCCGATTAACTCGCCCAATCCTTTGCATTAACTTAGTCGAATTCCAAGGCGTATCGTAATGAATAACCACATTAGAGCGATGTAAGTTAACCCCCTCCGCCAAGACCTCAGTTGTCAGAATAATATTATAATTATTCACCTGTTTAGTAGCTTCCCAATTAGCATCAAAATTACTAGTGATCGTCTCATATAACTGCTTTCTATTCTTACTAGAAACGACCAATACGTCCTTACGACCTTGATTTTGCAAAACATCAGCCAAATAATCCAAAGTATCCTTTGATTCCGAAAATATAACTAACTTTCCTTCTAAATTAGTCTCTGGATTAAAAAACAAATTATCTAAATTAGCAACAAAAATATCCAACTTAGGATCATTATCTACAGCCTCCCACCTACTTAGTAACTCTCGTAATAATTCCGCATCATTTTTTAAATTATCAATAAATTCTGGCTTAAAGTCGTCTTTACTAAAAGTTTGATTCTTGGGATTTTCTTCCGCTAATTCCTCAATCTTTTTCTCAATATCCTCATCACTCCAACCATCATTTAACAACTTATTCACATTAGTATCAGGAGCAATAAATACCTTATCATTCTCAAACATCACAATCATGCGATCAGTTGCTTTTTTGAAATTGCGTAACGAATTTCTAAACGCATCAAAACTACTTTCTAAGCGCTTGACCAACTGCGTTTTCATGATAAAAGCTAAAGACTTAGAAACTGTTTCCGCATTCTCATAATATTTCTTTTGAATGTCGGGATGTAAACCAGCGATCGCCTGATAGCGGCTATAGTTTAATTTTTCTTTGTTAGTGAGATAGAAAACAGTTGTATGAAACAAAGTATTTAACTTGTCATCCATCACATATTCCACCTTTTGCGGTGGTTCTACCTTCGGAAATTTAATCCCCTGCGCCTCTAAATCAAGTTTATAATCATCATTATTTTCTAAATCTTTGCGCGTTCTCCTCACCGTAATTGGTTCAATTACATTCTTACGGATTTTCCCATAGATTTCCCTGAGTTTATTTACATCTAGCTCATCAAAACGCTTTAATTCCTTATACTGCTCCATCAATGGATTAAAAAATCTCGTTAAGTTCGTAACCTCTAAAGTTGATTGTCTCGCATCTTGAAACATTTGAATCTGATAAAAAATATCATCAGGTCGATTATTTAAAGGCGTGGCTGACACCAAAATCACTTTTTTCTGTAGTCCAGAAATAAATCCCTTATTCACTCTAGGACTTTTACAAATCAACTGCAAATTTTGAAAAGCTCCCGTCGTATGATTCCGAAACTTATGCGCCTCATCCGCTATCACCAAATCGTACTCTTCTTTATTCCAATAGTCCTGATGTCCATTAATAATCTTATCCAAACTTCCATTAGTAATAAATTTAGTATATTTATCAATATCAAAATATTTAAAAGTATCTTTCCAATTCTTCTCAACTGCTGGCGGATACACAACCAATATTTTTGTATTATCCCGACCATTTTTGCTCAAAAACTTTTTTGCAACCATCGCCGCAATCACCGTCTTACCTAAGCCCACAACATCAGCCAAAATAAAACCATTATGCTTAATCAGCATATTAAAACCTTCATTCACCGCATCAACCTGATAAGAAAGCTTCTTAAAGTTTTGCGGTAAATCCCCAATCGAATCAGGATCATAATCAACATTACTAGCAAAATATTCAGCCAACAGTTTGATATATAACTCAAATGGAGTAGTATCTTCATTCAGATAAGTTTTCTTCTTCATCCCCTGAAGATCGACTGGCAAAATATCAACAGATTCAGCCCAAAGTTTTTCAAATTCATCAGTCGCAAACTTCACATCAGCATATTCTCCCAGTTGAACATTGAATTCATAATTAAAAAAGTTACCGCCACCAAGCCCCGCATCCGTAAGATTTGAAGAGCCTGTTATTGCGATCGCAGGTGTATGTTCATTAAATGGCTCAGGACGTAAAATATAAACCTTAGCGTGAATTTTCTTGTCGGGATGCGCTTTAACTTCAATCTTTTTTTGAATTATGTCATCAATAAATTGCAAAATCCCCATTTCCGTAGCTCTGTCATAACTTGCTTCCGCAATATCTTTCTGAATTCCTTCAATAAATTCGTCTCTAGTCTTATCGTGATTCTTAAAAAATTCTAGTCCTGATTTTTGCGCTTCGGCAAGCAAGCGATCAACATTAATTCCCACCAATATCCTGATTTTAGGAACCCTATCTAAAAAAGGTCTAACTCTAAAATAACCAGACGCTCTAAAATAGCCAACCAAAGCATCAAAATATTCGATATTCGGATTATAGGTAAATACTCCTTCAAACTTTTTGATTAAAGTATTTTCTTCGTTATTCGTAAAAAACTTGGTTGACATATAGCCTATTGAGGATTTAAGTAGAAATTTTTTGTGGACGAGGCAAAGCCTCGCCCACAAAAAATTTCTTTGGATTTTAATTTAGCGCAAAGCGCTACCTATCACCGCGTGTTAGCATTATTATTTGACGGGTGTTTTCGTTTAGGCTAACCCAGCACCGCTTTAGACCAATATTAATTTCAGACAATCAGCACAGAAGCTTAGCAAAATGACCAACTTGTTTCCCATCCTCGCCGCATCCGATCCCCTTGTCGCAGGCTTTATCGGCAAAGAAATCGAAAGACAGCGCAATAATATCGAACTCATTGCCAGCGAAAATTTTACATCCCTTGCAGTTATGGCAGCACAGGGATCAGTATTGACCAACAAATATGCTGAAGGACTTCCCAACAAGCGCTATTACGGTGGTTGTGAATTTGTAGACGAGATCGAATCGATCGCCATTGAGCGCATCAAAGAATTGTTCGGCGCAGCCCATGCCAATGTCCAACCCCACTCTGGCGCACAGGCTAACTTTGCAGTATTTCTAACCCTCCTCAAACCAGGAGATACCTTCTTGGGTATGGACTTGTCCCACGGCGGACACTTGACCCACGGTTCCCCTGTGAACGTATCAGGTATGTGGTTTAACAAAGTCCATTACGGCTTAAATAAAGAAACTGAGCAGTTAGATTTTGATTTAATTCGTGATCTTGCCTTGCAACATAAGCCCAAATTAATTATTTGCGGTTACTCGGCATATCCAAGGATTATTGATTTTGTTAAATTTAGAGCGATCGCGGATGAAGTGGGCGCATACTTGATGGCAGATATCGCTCACATTGCGGGACTAGTTGCCTCTGGACATCATCCTAACCCCATCCCCTACTGTGATGTTGTCACCACCACTACTCACAAAACTCTACGTGGCCCTCGCGGTGGCTTGATCATGACTCGTGATGCTGCTCTCGGTAAAAAGTTTGATAAATCAGTTTTTCCAGGTTCTCAAGGTGGCCCCCTCGAACATGTGATCGCCGCTAAAGCTGTTGCCTTTGGTGAAGCCTTGCGTCCTGAGTTCAAAACCTATTGCGGACAAGTGATTGCCAATTCTCAAGCCCTTGCTGCTCAATTGCAAGAACGTGGTTTGAAGTTAGTTTCCAATGGTACTGACAACCATTTGTTGCTGGTCGATTTACGCTCTATCGGTATGACTGGCAAAGTTGCTGACCTATTAGTAAGTGGTATCAATATCACTGCCAACAAAAATACAGTTCCATTCGATCCTGAATCACCTTTTGTGACCAGTGGTTTGCGTCTTGGTTCTCCTGCAATGACTTCTCGCGGCTTGAAGGAAGTTGACTTCCGCGAAATCGCCAATATCATCGCCGATCGCCTACTAAGCCCAGACAGCGATGCAGTCCAAGCTGATTGTATTGCTAGAGTTCAAGCTCTATGCGATCGCTTCCCTCTCTATCCTGAACTGGAGTATCCGACAATTAGCTCTAAAGAACCTGCTCTAGCAGCCTAATACCAATTCAAGAAAGTGTGGCAACACTTTTGGGGATTTTTAAAAGCACAAAATGGCGTAGCCATTTTGTGCTTTTGTATTACGCCTTAGACTCTAAGACAAAAACTGACTCTTGTTCTGCAAGTTTCTGTCTGGGAACCATGAATTTACCAAACTTGGCATAGACAGAAGGAATCACTAACAAGGTCAAGGCGGTGGAGGTACATAAACCACCCAAAACCACGATCGCTAGAGGCTGCAAAATCTCATTGCCCGAACTGCCAGAGATGGCTAGAGGCAACATGCCTAGCGCCGAGGTAAGCGCAGTCATCAGGATCGCATTAATTCTCTCTAGGGAGCCTTTAGAGATAGCTTCTTTGATCGGCATACCTTCGAGAAACTTATTGTTGTAGTTATCCACTAGCAATAAACCATTACGGACAGCGACACCAAATAGGGTAATAAATCCAATCAGCGAAGCGATGGAAATGACTTTACTAGTGATGGCGATCGAGACAATGCCACCAACTAGAGCTAGGGGCAAGTTAACCATGATCGAGATCGCCGCAGGAAGGGACTTCACAGAGAAGAACATCAACACCGCAATGATGATCGCCGCAAGGATGCTGTACCAAAATAGGTTATTGGTGGCTCGTTGCTCAGATTCAAACTGTCCGCCGTATTGGATGAAGTAACCATTGGGAAGTTGCACTTTTTGCTGAATCTGGGCTTGGATATCGCCGACAACACTACCCAAATCACGATTCGCCACGTTTGCCGAAACTACGATTAGGCGAGAAACATTTTCACGGTTGACCACATTTGCACCCATACCGTACTCCACTTTCGCTACATCTCCAAGCGCGATCGTTTGACCAGTCGGAGCAGTCAATGGAATCGCCCGAATCGCATCTATGTTATTACGAGCATTGTCAGCAAGGGAAACTGTGACATCAATTAATTGCTGATTTTGAGCAAGTTGTGACACAACACGACCATTGAGAGCCGTTTCTACAACTTCTGACACCTGCGCCATCGTCAAGCCGTAGGTTGCTGCTGCCGTGCGATCGTATTCAATTTGAACTTGGCGAATTGGTAGCTGTGGCTCTAGCTGTAAATCGACAAGTCCATTAATCGGTTGGATCACATCGCGCACTTGTTCGCCAATTTTGCGAAGTTCAACCAAGTCAGAACCAAAGATTTTGACCGCGATCGCACTTCTAACACCCGACAGCACTTCATCCATACGGTGGGAGATAAAACCACCGATATTAGGAGCAACTCCTGGCAAATTGGTAAAGGCTTCGCGCAATTGTTTGATGCTTTCCTCACGATTTTTTAACGCAGCGTCACTGAGTTCGACATCCACATGAGCCATGCTCACACCCGCACCATCGGCATCCCCAGGGGCGCGTCCCGATCGCACTTGCACCCAATCAAATAGGGGATTGCCCTTGAGGGAAGTATAGAGCGCTATCCCTGCCCGATTGGTCATGTCGAGAGACACACCAGGGAAGAGAACCATCGAATTAACCATTGATTTTTCTTGGAACTCTGGCAAGAAGACTCGACCAAGAGAAGGTACGATCGCCACAGCCGCAACTAGCGCTGCAAGAGCGATACCCAGAATAATTTGTGGTGTGCGAATTGAAATATTTAACAAAGGGCGATAGAGCCGTTCGGCTAAACGGGAAACAAAAGTACCTTCTTGCGGCAGGGTTTGACCTGCTAATAAAATCGCACAAAGGGCTGGGGAAAGGGTCATGGCGACAAGGGTAGAGGCAGCGATCGAGATCAAATAAGCCAATCCCATTGGTGCAAAAATGCGTCCTTCTACACCCGTAAGACTAAAAATTGGCGCAAACACCACCACGATAATTACGGTGGAAAAGATCACCGCCAAACGGACTTCTACCGATGTGTCATAGACAACTTGGAAAGGATGCTTAGGATTGCCCTGTGCTTGGTTTGTCCGCATTCCTCGATAGCAGTTTTCCATATCCACGATCGAGTCATCGACAACAGAGCCGATCGCTACGACTAAGCCGCCCAAGGTCATGGTATTGATGCCTAAACCAACTGCCTTCATGATCATCAATCCAATCAGCAAAGATAGAGGAATCGCGCTCAGGGTAATTACCGCCGTCCGCCAATTCATCAAAAATAGCAGCATAATCACCGACACGATGATAATTCCCTCAATCAGAGAGCCGCTCACATTCTTAATCGCTGCATCAATAAAATTTGACTGACGGAAGGTTCTCGCTAACTGAACATCCGCAGGAAAAGTCTTCTGTAAAGATGCCATCACCGCTTCAACCGATCGCGTTACCGTGGGCGTGTCGATTTCGGGCTGCTTATTGATCATCATCACGATCGCAGGTTGACCATTAAAACTGCCATCGCCACGTTTTAATGCAGCACCCGTTTTAACTTGGGCAACATCGCGCAACAGGATCGGCTTACCATCATTAACCTTCACCACTGACTGTTGCAGATCACGAATGGAATTGACTTTACCTATCCCCCTGACTAGCACCTCTTGACCACCACCAATCAGGAACCCCGCAGGAGCGCTAGAGTTTGCACCCTTAGCGGCTGCGGCTACTTCATTGAGAGATACATTTAGCGATCGCAGTTTGGCAGGATCGACTAGCACCTGTTCTTGACGCTCATCACCTCCATAAACAGTTACCTGCGTCACCCCTGCCACTGACAGGATCTGATTTTTGAGCGTGCTGTCAACAAGACGGCGCAAATCCATTAATGAAGTTTTGCCTTGACCGTTCACTGTAAAGGCATATTGCAAAATCGTACCTAGCGGCGAAGCGAGGGGCGAAATTTCGGGCGGATGCACGTTTTCAGGCAGTTGGTTCATGACCTGTTGCAAGCGCTCTGTCACTGACTGACGCGCTTTGTAAATGTCAGCATCTTGATCGAAGACCACATTCACCATCGACAGCCCCACCTTGGAGGACGATCGCACAATCGTCACCCCTGGTAAGCCATTGACAGCGCTCTCGATGGGGATCGTGATTTGCGATTCCACTTCTTCAGGCGCGAGTCCCGTTGCTTCAGTGTGGATATCAACTTGAGGCGGTGCAAATTCGGGGAAAACGTCCAACGGCATTTGCGTAATCGTGAAAACGCCCCATACCGTTACCACAATTGCACAGGTGACAATCAGCCAACGCTGAGCGATCGAGTTTTTGAGGGTTTGATTGAGCAGAGAATTAAACATCTAGATTAAGAAACCATTTAATAATTACTTGCTGCGGTCAAAAGTTCTAAGAGATCCCCCTCAATCCCCCTTAAAAAGGGGGAAGAATTTGAATTCTCCCCCCTTTTTAAGGGGGGCTGGGGGGGATCTAGACAATTCTTAAATGGTTTCTAAGAGTCTCCCTTCTTGCCCTTGCCACGAGTCGCTGTGAAAGCAATCACACCTGTGGCAACTAATAATGCACCGCCACCTACAATTGATGCTTGCATGATTGGAAATTCCCCTTCCGTGCTGTTGCAGTCGTGTTATTTGCAGTCGTGTTATTCGCAGGAGCATTGTTTGCAGACGTGTTAGTTACGGTCGCATCGGTTTTGGTAATTGGTGCTGCTGATGGACTCGCAGCAGTATTGGTGGGCTTAGTTTTGCGAGACTCGGCATAGAGGGTGAGACTGCCTTGAGTGACCAGCTTTTCGCCAACGGACAGACCTTCGGTAATCTCAATTAAATCTCCTTTAGAGGAGCCAGTTTTCACAGGCACTGGCTCATAGAAATTTTCATACTGCACAAAAACTAGCTGCTTGCCATCGACATCCACCAGCGCCGTCATAGGAATCAACACTGCTTTGGCGCTGACAACTTCAGGGGCGATCGCCTTGACTTCAATGCCCAACTGTTTATCGGTAGGAGCATTTACCTTTACCCTCTCGATGCCGCCCGTTGCCTGAAATTCATCGCCATGTCCCACATGGGCTAAGGCGATCGCAGTGGTACTCAGGGTCAAAGCTGCCGCCAATAGTGGGCTAAATATAGAACTAAATAGAGAAAACTTTTTCATGGGATATCCTCACAAGCAATTAATAATTCAATGAACTTAATAAATTATTAAGTAGTTTGCCAGAGGTGCAATGAAACTTAGATGAAATCAAGTCAAAACCCCAAAAGTGTGAGGCGGTGCGCCGCGCCACCTCACACTTTTGGGATTGATATATGCTTACAATCTTGTCAGCATATATCAATCCTATTTCATTTGTGAGAAAGGCAAGGGGCTTAAGCCCATTGTTATAAGCTTCTGTTTCTCATAATTCATTTAGGATTGCTATATATATCTTTGGTTAATCGATAGGATCGATTTTTTGGACTAGGCTCGCCCAGAGAATGATGGGCAGTCCTGCCACAAGGCTTAAAGCACCTTGGGTAAAAGTTAGAGGTTGCGTCTCAAAAAGTTCATTCATCACAGCCCATTGACTGAATAGAACCTGTAAAATTCCTAGCCCGATCGCACCGATCGCAGGAGCATAACTTAGCTGGCGACGCTTTCCGCGCAGCTTGGCGACAAGATTGGGGACTAAACTGCTGATACTTAACAGATAGAAGATTTCTGAAGATACTAAGGCATTGATGGCGATCGTTCTGGCAATATCTGGATCATTGGTAGATCGTAAGCCCCAATCAAACATCCCAAAAGTGACAATGCAGTTCCAAACCGAAATAATCAATATGCGAAGCAGTAAACCTCTCGAAAGTAATGCCTCATTAGGATCGCGGGGTGGTCTTTGCATAGCGCTCTGAGATTTTGGTTCAAAGGCTAGGGGCAGAGATAGGGCGATCGCACTGACTAGATTTATCCAGAGAATTTGGACGGGAACAATGGGTAGCACCGTTCCCAGTAATATGCCTAATAGTATCGTCAATGACTCGCCGCCGCTAATCGGCAAGATAAACCCGATCGCACGGCGGAGATTGCGATAAACAGTACGTCCTTCTTCTACGGCTGTGCGAATTGAGGCAAAATTATTGTCGGTCAACACCATTTGCGCCGCTTCCTTAGCGACTTCTGTTCCCATTCCCATCGCCACGCCGATATCTGCTTGCTTTAAGGCAGGAGCATCATTGACTCCATCGCCTGTCATCGCCACAATCTCACCCTTAGCCTGTAATGCTTCCACCAGTCGCAGTTTCTGTTCTGGGGCGACCCGCGCAAATACATCCGTGGATTCGACCGCATAGCGCAAATCATCGGGGGGCATTTGCGAAAGTTCGTAACCCGTGAGTGCAGTCTGGACTTTTTGTAAACCAATCAACTGGGCGATCGCCTTGGCTGTCGTGGGATGATCGCCCGTAATCATCTTCACTTGGATACCTGCGTTGTGGCAATCACGAACGGCGGCGATCGCTTCGGGACGAGGCGGATCAATCATGCCTTGCAAACCCAGAAAAATGAGATCCTGTTCTAAATCCTCTGGCTCGATGGTTTCAACCTCAATGGTTTCCGCATGGTTTGCAATTACTTTCTTAGCAAAGGCAAGCACCCGTAATCCCTGTTTAGACATCGCTTCTGCTTGTTGCTGTGCTTGATTAAGGTCTAACGGAATTTGCTCTGACTGCGGCTGTAGTAAATTGAGACAGCGTGGCAAAATCGCTTCAATGGAACCCTTGATATAAACAACGCGGGTTCCTTCATGTTCGTGCAAAGTCGCCATGTACTGGGTTTTGGAACTAAAGGGCAGTACATCTAGGCGCGGCAGTTCTGTCTCGAGGCGATCGCGATCTAGTCCCGCTTTTCCAGCCGCTACCAGCAAGGCTCCCTCAGTGGGATCACCAACAACTTCCCATTGATCATCATCAAGCTGAAGATGCGCGTCATTGCATAGTAGTCCTGCTTGGAGACATTCCCGCAGTGCTTGATTGGTGGCAAGATCCACTAGCTGCTGATTGCTCAAAATCTGCCCTTCAGGAGCATAACCAACCCCAGTCACCCCATAGGACAACCCACCTGCCACAATTTCTTGAACCGTCATTTGGTTTTTGGTCAGGGTTCCCGTTTTATCGGAACAGATCACGGTGGTACTGCCCAAGGTTTCCACGGCGGGAAGTTCGCGCACGATCGCATTGCGTTTTGCCATCCGCGATACCCCACTCGCCAGCATAATCGTGACGATCGCAGGTAAGCCCTCTGGAACAGCACTTACCGCCAAGGCGACAGCCGCTTTGAAGGTTTCAAAAAAATCGCCGCCGCGCCCCAGCCCGATCGCCAGAGTCATCGCCGCCAGTCCTAAAACTGCATAGAGTAAAGTTCGGCTTAGCTTGTCAATCTTGCGGGTTAGCGGCGTTTTCAGATTAGTGGAATGCTGCATCAGTTGAGCGACTCGCCCTGTCTCAGTCTGATCGGCGATCGCCACCACAAAGCCCATGCCTTGCCCTGCTGTCACCAAGCTCCCCGCATAAACCATATTCAGGCGATCGGCAAGCAAAATCTCTGAGTCTATGGGTTCTATGATTTTCATGATTGGCACTGACTCACCCGTCAGCCCCGATTCATCAATCTGCAAATCAAAGGTATCGGTAAGGCGCAGATCTGCTGGTACTTTATCTCCTGCCGCCAGCACCACCAAGTCGCCAATGGTTAATTCACGGGACGAAATCTGTAATTTCTGATCGTCCCGCAGTACGGTCGCACTCACGGTAACAACCTCCGCAAGAGCGGCGATCGCATTTTCTGCCTTTGCTTCCTGAATGAATCCAATCACGGCGTTACCGACTGCCACTGCAAAAATCACACCTGCATCCACAGGTTCTTTAAATAGGGCTGTGACTGTTGCCGCCACTAGCAAAATATATTGGACTGGCTGCTGAAATTGCTTAATAAATCGCTGCCAAATGCTTTCTTTGGATTGATTAGTGAGGCGATTTAAGCCATATTCGGTCTGTCGATTGACCACCTCTTCAGAGGTTAAACCACAATCCGAATCACTTCCCAGAATTTGAGATACTTTCTCTACGGTTAGATGATGCCACGGGTGAGGTAATAAAATGAGAGATGCTTCCTCCAAAAAAACTCAACAATTTTGTGGATAAAGATCGCTAATCAAGATTGTTAATCGAAAATAGCGATCGTCACGGTTTTTAGCAAATAAAACTAATT
This sequence comes from Pseudanabaena sp. CCNP1317, assembly GCF_034931345.1. Lineage (NCBI taxonomy): Bacteria > Bacillati > Cyanobacteriota > Cyanophyceae > Pseudanabaenales > Pseudanabaenaceae > Pseudanabaena > Pseudanabaena sp. CCNP1317. Next base: position 72,971 of record NZ_JAYGIF010000001.1, read on the forward strand.
GCTAAAAATATTGCACAACATCCTAAAGAAATATTCAAGCCCCCTAGGTTGAGGTTTTAGCCTTAATTTTCATTTATAGCTATCGCCAAGTGTAGACATAAAACCCAAGAAGAGAATGGCGGCGCGAAGCGCCGCCATTCTCTTCTTGGGTTTTGCTTTTGCCCTAACACTATCGACAGCAGCTATACCGATGGATTAGCAGCAACCTTAGAAACTAGAACCTTATCAACCCTTGTACCATCCATATCCATGACTTCAAACCTTAAGCCATGCCACTCAAAATGCTCACCCGTGCGCGGAATCCGCTTGAGCGAATAAATTGCAAAGCCGCCGAGGGTATGGTAATCATCGGTTTGAATCTCAGGCAGAGAGATGTTATCGCTTGATAAAACATCCCTAAATTCATCAATCGAGAGCAATCCATCTAATAGCCAAGAACCATCTTCCCTTTGCACGGCAGTGGGATCATCGGGATTCTCTATGGATGGCAAGTCACCGACGATCGCTTCCATGAGGTCATTTAGGGTTACTAATCCCTCAACGCCGCCGTACTCATCGGTTACTAAGGCAATATGTACACCAGTTTGCTTAAACTGCTCTAGAAGTTTAAGAGCGCGAGTACTTTCAGCAACATAAACAGGTGGCTGAATTAAGGATTCTAAGGAAACGTTATTTTGATTTTGATCGGTTAAACAGGCAGATAATAGACTGCTCCCCCGCACAATTCCCAAACATTGATCAATGCTGTCACGACCAACGGGAAACCGTGAATAGGGACTATTGATCACTTCATCAAGGGTTTCAGATAGGGGAGACTCAACATCTAGCCAAACGATCTCTGTACGCGGTGTCATTAATCCTTTAACAGAGCGATCGCCAAGGCGAAAGATCCGTTCTACCATTTCCTGCTCCGACTCCTCAAACATTCCCGTATCAGCACCTTGGCGAATCATCATCTTGATTTCTTCTTCCGTAACCGATGGCTCATCCGATGCTTTGATTCCCAACACTTTGAGCAGCAAATCTGTAGAAATACTCAATAAATAAACTAGCGGCGAAGCGATCTTTGACAACAACCGCATCGGCTTAGCAACTGTACAAGCAATTTGCTCAGGATCATTCAGGGCAATCCGTTTGGGGACTAGCTCTCCGATTACAAGAGACAGAAATGTAATCACACCGACCACGATCCCCACGCTCAGCCCGTCTTTGTAAGATTGCAAAAAAGGAATTGCGTCAAGGACTAATGCTAAACGGGCCGCGAGGGTTGCCCCAGCCACTGCCCCACTCAAAACACCAATTAAAGTAATGCCGATCTGCACAGTGGAGAGAAAATCATTAGGATCTTGAGCTAACTTCAGAGCGACTCTGGCTTTTGCGTTGCCTTGGTTAGCCGACTGCTCTAAACGCACCTTCCGCGCCGAAATCACGGCAATTTCCGATCCTGAAAAGACTCCATTAGCAATAATGAGTAGAAGCACAAAAATTATCTCGGTGGCAATTTCAGACATAACTGACTCTGTAATCCGCAAATAATAAATAACGCGATGATCTTAATATAACGAGAGTTCAATATAGCGTAGCCATTTTGTGTTTTGGTATTCTTAGTTAAAATACATCTATGGCAAAAATATCTCTGTGCGATCGCTGTAATTTTTACTCTCACAGCCAGCTTTTGGTCTGTGCAGTACATCCTTATGGGCCAGAGTGGGGAATTTGCTCGGATTTTGCCTCAGCAGAATTATGGGAACCTGATGATCCCCACAGCTATGATCCTGACATGGAATCAGAATGTGGCTGGCATCCCATCTTTACAGGCAAATGCCCAGAATGTCGCACTCCTTTTTCGCGAATGCGGATACCACCTGAGCAATGGCGTTGCAAATGCTGTGGCTGGGAAGATGATTTGTAATTAGTATTTGCGCCGCAAATTTTGATTATTCCTTGCGATCGCTCCAGATATCACGGCCTTTAACATTAGCAATGGTAGTCAATACCGCCGCCGCCGCCGCCATAATATCGCGCTCCTCACCACCGAGATATAAACGCCCAAAGCTACCTACCGCGACAATTTCGAGAATATTAATTGAGGCAGCTTTTTCCGCTTCATTAGCGGCAAGAGCCGCATAGGCGGCAGGCTCCACTTCCATAATGTACAGAGTTTGCCCCGACAGCAGCATTTGACCTCGCCGAAAGCGATTAATTAGCTGGGTTTGATGCGCGTCCACATTACGAATAATTTGACTAGATAACAATCTTGGCTTAATCCGATCTTCTTCAGTTACGCCCAACATCTCTAGAATGGCACGACCTGCGGCTTGGGTCTCGCCTTGACTAGCCGAATGAATTTCCAACAATCCATACAAGCGCTCAACAATTTGCACACCTGGGCGAACTGACGTTGATTTCAGAGCTACATCGGTAATGCGGTTAATTTCAATACCTGGAGAAATTTCGATCCAGAGGGAGGTGTCACCTGGTAATGGCAAAAATCCTTGTGCGATCGTTCCTAAGTAAGCAGCATGTTGTTTTTGTAAGTTGTCTAGATAAACGTAGCTGCGTAAATCGATACCCAAAAAATTTTTCTCCCACGAGGCTTTGACTGGGTTTTACTAGCTGTTTAAATCAAGAAATTAGTTAGCTACCCACCATGTAATTTTATAGCAATAGCACCAAAAAAGAGAGAGGACGCTCCGCGTCCTCTCTCTTTTTTGGTGCTATTGAGTTTTAAGGAATACTACAAACCAGCTTGAGCTTTAGCCACTACTTGACCATCTTTAAACTCAATAATGGCATTACTACCCTGAGGATTTTTCCACGAATAAACCTTTCCAATACTATCGTTAGAATTATTTTCAGCAATGACCTGTCCAGATTTACCAAAAACCTTTTCCACTTGCTCAATGGTCATCCCTTTTTGGATACGATTAAACTTTTCCAAAGTAACCGCTTCTGACTCCTGAACATCAGGAGAAGAGGCGATCGCCTCAACTGATGGCGAAGCAGTAGGTTTAGCTGGGGAAGTGACAACGGATGGTTCTCTAGTTTGAGTAGAGGCTGGAGTGCTAGTCGTTAGATTTTTTTCCACCTTGTCTTCTATAGGTAAGTCTACAACTGGTGTAACCGAACTGGACTCAACCACTCCCCTAGATGTTATGGCTCTGACAGATGCACCAATACCTAAACCTAACAAAACAATCGATAACCCCACCAATACCAACTGCCAATAATTACCAATTGACTGAGTTTTTTGCTGATGATGATTGGTAAGCACAAGTGATGAACTGCTTACCCTCTTAGAGGAAGAAGGCTCTTGATTTGAAGCTGGTAAATGATTTTGAGTTTGATTATGATTTGGAGCAATTTTTGAAATCGCTTGTTGCAGGACAGAATGCTTAGAAAGCTTTGGCTCTGGCGCTCTGGTTTCTGGCGATCGCGTATTAGCAACATCTGGCTCTAAGTCAGAGATGTTACTGGGTGATGATTTCGGCAAATCTAGCATAAATTGCTCCGTCCATAGTAGGCGCTGCTCATGCATTTCTTGATCATTGCGCCAACAGTGAATCTTAAATTTAGCTACTGATTCTACATGCAAATTTTGAAGTTTGCCATGGACTAATGTCAGCAATTTTTCTTTGTCAATGGCAGAATCTGTATGAATTTGTAGCTCCAAGCTACTATCGACAATTTCTACTGCCACATCAAGTTTATCAATGTCAAGGGGCTGTAATTCCTGACAAATAATTTCGGCGATCGCCTTTGGATCTCGTTTATGGGCAAGTTCGGCAATCGAAAGCATACTTGACTAATCGTCCTAGGCTAATAGTGAATAGCTGACTGGCTACTCTTGGCTATCTTAATTTCAATACATTACACTTGCCGATTAAAAGCTGCGATCGGCTAAATTGCGTGATTGTATCAAATATTTATTATATAGATTATTCTCAAAAAGTCGAGTGGGGCGCACAGCGCCCCACTCGACTTTTTGAGAATAATCCTCAGACCCCAAACACTCCATGTGTTTCTCGACACATACAACTTAATAAATTTCGGTCTTGTGCATCACAAAGGAGAGAAATCCTGATAGGGTTAATTTGGAAACTGTAACTCAAAATTTTTGTAACCCACAGAATTCATGAAAGTACTGGTAATTGGTGGCGACGGTTATTGCGGATGGGCGACAGCTTTACATCTTGCCAATAAAGGATATGAAGTTGGAGTATTAGATAGCCTAGTTCGCCGACATTGGGACAATGAGTTAGGTGTTGCAACGCTCACACCGATCGCCTCTATTCAAGAGCGGATATATAAATGGCAAGCTGTTTCAGGGCAGAAAATTGATTTATTTGTAGGCGACATCACTAACTACGCATTTTTACAGAGTACATTTCGTAGTTTTGAACCTGACGCGCTAGTGCATTTTGGCGAACAGCGTTCAGCCCCATTTTCCATGATCGATCGCGAACATGCAGTCCTAACCCAAGTCAATAACGTTGTTGGTACGCTCAATTTACTGTATGCCATCAAAGAACATAACCCTGACTGCCACCTAGTCAAACTTGGCACAATGGGCGAGTATGGCACTCCCAATATTGATATTGAAGAAGGCTACATCACGATCGAGCATAACGGTCGCAAAGACACCCTGCCTTATCCCAAGCAACCCGGCAGTTTCTACCATCTCAGCAAGGTTCACGATAGCCATAATATCCACTTTGCCTGTAAGACATGGGGTTTAAGAGCAACTGATCTGAACCAAGGCGTAGTCTATGGTGTACTTACGGAAGAAACTGGCACTGATGAGTTACTGATTAATCGTCTTGATTATGACGGTGTATTTGGTACAGCCCTCAACCGTTTTTGTATCCAAGCAGCGATCGGACATCCTTTGACGGTCTATGGTAAGGGTGGACAAACTCGCAGTTTTCTGGATATTCGCGATACAGTACGCTGTATTGAACTAGCGATCTCAACACCAGCGGAAGCTGGCAAAATGCGCGTATTTAACCAATTTACTGAGCTTTTCTCAATTCGCGATCTTGCCTTGATGGTGCAGAAAGCTGGGCAAACTCTGGGAATCAAAGTCGAAGTGCAAAATATCGACAATCCTCGTGTCGAGCTAGAAGAGCATTATTTCAACGCCAAAAACACCAATCTGCTCGATCTTGGCTTGCAACCTCACTTCCTATCTGATGCGCTAATCGACTCACTGCTCAACTTTGCGATCAAATATCGCGATCGCATTGACCAAAAGCAAATTTTGCCAAAAGTAAAATGGCGGGCTTAATTGCCTAATGTAGCTATCGTCAATTACCCCAAAGGAAAGTAGCGGCACTACTTTCCTTTGGAGTTTAGTCCAGCACTTCTTAACGTGAGTTCGATATCGCCATTTGCGTCGGGCTTCGCACGCCGCAAATGGTGAAAAATGGTAAGAATCGCTAAGCGATTCTTACCATTTTTCGCTTTCGTAGAACTGACATTTCTTATTATAAACATCGTTTTTTGAAAGTCCTCCGTTGGCAGACTTTCAAAAAAACGATGTTGGTGTTTCCAGTGCCGAAGGCACTGGAAACACCAACATCGTTTTTATAATGAGAAGCGCTGGGTTTAGTCCCTGCGGTAGAAGCCTTAAAGTAAGAAAAGAGGTATCTTTAATTACATAACAAACTAATTGTCAAGCCCTTCTTACCGTACCTACCATGACATCTTCTACAAAAACTTTGCGCGTTTTGGTGGTGGATGACCACGAACTAACCAGATGTACTTTACAGCTAGCACTTTCCCTCCAATCCTGTATTGACGTTGTTGAAGTAGCAACAAATGGCAAAGAAGCGATCGCTAAAGTACAAAACCATGAACCTGATGTTGTGGTCATGGATTTACACATGCCTGTAATGGATGGTTGGACAGCTTCAAACGCTATTAAAACTAAATATCCCCATATTAAAATTGTCGCTTACTCCGCCGCCGATGGTGGTAAAGCTCAAGCTCTTTCTAATGGCGCAAATATTGATGCTTTTTGTGACAAAGGGGCTTGTACTCGTAGTTTGCTAGAAGCAATCAAAAGTGTTGGTTAAACATCAATAAAAAAGAGTCGGCGCTAAGCGCCGACTCTTTTTTATTGGGCGGGTTTACTTGCGGACAATAGCTTAGCGGCAAGGATGCCACCAATAAAGCCAAATAAATGCCCCTCCCATGAGATATACGATCTTGTTGGCAATACTCCCCAGATCATGCCTCCATAACCAATCGCGATCGCGATCGAAATAGCGATCGCCACAAAGCTCTTTTCAAAATAACCGCGAAAAAGTAGATAGCCAAAATAGCCAAAAATTACACCACTCGCCCCAATATGCACAGAATTAGGTCTACCAATTAACCAAGTCCCTAGACCTCCCACCAATGCCGACATAAAAGATACAAAATAAAAGTCCTTAGTGTTTCTCAACATCACCATCCAGCCCAAAATCACAAACGGGACAGTATTTGCTGCAATATGATAAAAATTTCCATGCAGAAATGGTGCGAATAAGATCCCGCGCAACCCGATAAATCTATGCGGTAGAATTCCCAGAGCATTAAGTCTGCCCCCAAAAATTACTTCATTTAAGATAAAAATAATCCAAAAAGTCGCTACCGAAGCCGCCAAGATTTTAACTTGAGTTTTTAGCTCACCACCAATAGCTTGCAGATTTAGCTTCATGATCTTTATTACACCGAATCATACATTGATTGCATCTTTGACAGCCTAAATCATAGCAATTTTAGCTGAAGATGCTTTAATCTATAGCAATCCTAAATAGGTTGTGAGAGTGCCGCCCCTTCGGAGCGGCACTCTCACAACCCTCCAAATCTTACAAATCATTTAGGAGCGCTATATAGCCTAATGCATTCTACGGATAGGAATAAGTCCATAAATCTAAGGCTTCTCAATAATTCGGATATTTACGTATTGATCGTTTTTCATCTTTTCTTTGATCCGTTTTTCAACTTCCTGTTCTTGCTTCTTTTGGGCATCATTGAGTGCCTGACTAATCCACAAACAGTAACCAATGATCATAGCGCCAAAAAATTCCATGTAAATTCCATGTAAATTTATGGAATTGGATAGTACAGTAGGGGAAATTTATTAGTCAAGTAATTAGCTGTAAAAACATTAGAACTTAACATTTAGCAATCAGAAACAATTTAAAGCTGTGTCTACTGCCAAGTAAAAGATTTAACTGTATAGCTTTTAGGGCTTAATCAACCTAGCGATCGCTCCCTATTTAGCTTTTGCAAAGGATTGAATTTTGATACTTTCATTACATTTTATTTTAACTACAAGCATTTTGTATGTTATGTTGTTACATGGCACAAGAGTGTCGTATCAATTTGATTAATCGCAGGTAGCACGTAATCAATAGCTCAAATTTAAGCTAACAAGTAGCAAACAAGTTTTTTAAACAAGTTTTTTGTAGCGGCTGCTCTAGTCACCTGCTGAAGATTTTATAGCGTAGAGGTTTTCTATTATCATGTCCATTCGCCTTTATGTTGGCAACTTGCCAGCAGAATTAGATCGCCAAGCTCTAGAAAAAATTTTCAATGAATCAGGTGATTCAGTATCTTTGAAAGTTATAACTGATCGCAAAACAGGCAAATGCCGTGGTTTTGGTTTTGTGACCGTCGGCTCTGATGAAGTTGCTGACACTGTCATTGAAAAATTTAATGGTTATGACTTTAATGGTGCTGTGTTAAAGCTAGAAAAAGCTTTGCCTCGCACTAAGGGTAAAGCCGAAGATGGTTCTGATTTGGAAGAAGGTGCTGATGATTCATCTGAGTCAAAGAGCGAGTCTTCAGTAACAAGTACAGTTGATGCTCCAATTAAAGCAGCAGCAAAACGCAAAAAACGTAATAATAACAACAAGAAGACCACTGGAAGCACATCTAGCTCTAGCAGCTCTTCTGAGGCACATCAACCTGATCCCCGTTGGGCTTCAGACCTAGAGCGTTTGAAACAGCAGCTTCTAGAAGCTCAGGGTGCAGCTAAGTAGATTCAATAAAAAGCCTCGCTAAACGAGGCTTCTCAAAAAAGAGAGTCGGCGCAAAGCGCCGACTCTCTTTTTTATTAGGTTGGTTGCTTGGGATAGTAAGAGCGTTCGTCTGTTAATGGGGGACGCAACCAAAATCTGAGCGTGTAAAAGACTAGTTCTTTGATTTCTGTCCACACTCGTTCAGAATCTACAAAAGCCTCGGCATTAAATAGAAAATATTGTGGCTTAAGTCTAAACTGTTTACCAATCGGCCAAGGACATTGCTCGCCCAGATTACTATGACTATCGGAGGGATAACTAGCCGTGGTCAGAGAAGCATTAAGGTCTTGGTTTCTAAAAGACAAAAAAGCCCGTGTTGCTTCAATTGGAGAAGTAATCAGTAAAATTCTGCGACTATTACGAGTATCTTCGGCGATTAACTTGTTTGTTTCCATAAATTTGATCAGTTTACTAATTTCATCGCCACTACTTCGGATTGTTCGACCTGATGGCTCAATAATTACAAAGGGACGAATGAAAGAAATATTTGGGAAACTAGTCAATGCACTACACATTTGATCGGCTTCAGTGAGATCGACTTCAGGAATGCCTTCGCTAGGATTAGCAGGATTGGTAAAGTAGCCTTCATAGCGGGGGTCATAGCGCAATCCAATGTTGGGTATGTCTGCACGACTGGCAATCTGATCTCTGACATTTTCTTTAGTGCGCGTTGGAGGAGATGGTGGTGATGTCAGGCATGGATATCCTTTAGTGGATGGATAAGATGTACGTCTACCGCCACTTAAGATGATGTATGGCTTTTTTTGCATATCAGCTTCGTTCCATAATCTGATCGCTTCTTGGAGACGGGGTTCATAGGGAGGATTTTCGGCAAGCACAACAATAAGATCGTAGACTCCGCGTCTAAAATCCAGCAGTTCTTGTTCTGTCAAATTGCGAACTGGGCGACGGTAAGATTGCTCGATCGCATTGGCTCCTTGCTGTTCTAAATAACAGGTAAATAGTTCTGAGGTGGCGTTATTTGTAGCGATCGCAAAAATCAGTAAAACTATTAATATTTCCTTGCTAACTGTGGCAATTTTATCCGAAGCACCTTTATTATCAACCTTATCACCACTTTTAATCTTTAGATCTTTGAGCCTTAACCAGAAGTTAAAGAACAGCAAGAGTAGGATAATTCCCACTAGCGTAAAGGGGAAAGTGAGGAAATCAACAACAATTCTGGGTATCGGGTCTTCAACAAATCTGAAGTTCGCAAAAATAATTGCGATTAACGCTGTAAATATGACTAATCCAAAAAGACGAAACCAGTCTTTGGGAATAGCTCTAAACAGAATTACGAAAATTGGGATTGCAATAATCCAAATCAGAATATTGGTTAATAGATCAAACACTACCCCTCCAAAATTCTTTACTATTGCTTATGAAGTAAAAAACAAGAGAGAACAGGGCTATTTGCACCTTATTCTCCCTTGTTTTTTGCTTGTGTCCCATGCATCATGACGGCTATTAAAATGTGTCAGTGCAATATGCTAGTCAATAGGGTTGCATCTGTAAAGGGTTTTAGTCAGGTTTTATCAGACTTTTTATGACAAACCTATAAATTCAGCATTGGTGTAGCGATAATAAACCCAAGAAGAGAGTTACGGCGCTTCGCGCCGTAACTCTCTTCTTGGGTTTGGCTACCGTTATACTTTGATATGGCTCTAAATTTATAGGTTTTAATAAGAGAGCTATATATTTTTTATATAACAATATGTCCGCTAAAGAAGAGTTACGTTTACCCAGTTGGTTGCGCCCTCAAATCGGCAAAGCTGATGAAATATCTGAAGTTCAGCAAATTATTAAGCAGCGAGGAATTCATACTATTTGTGAGGAGGGTCGCTGTCCCAATCGTGCGGAATGTTATGCCCAAAAGACAGCAACTTTTTTATTAATGGGGCCAACTTGTACTCGTGCTTGTGGGTTTTGCCAAGTTGATAAGGGACATAAGCCCATGCAACTTGATCCCGATGAGGCGAAGAAAGTAGCGGAGGCAGTAAATTTATTGGGGTTGGATTATGTGGTGCTGACTTCGGTGGCGCGGGATGATTTGGCGGATCAGGGGGCTAGTTGTTTTGTGGAAACGATGCAAGAGATTCGCCGATCGCGTCCCAATGTCAAAATTGAAGTACTAACTCCCGATTTTCGGGGAGATCGCCGTTGCATTGAGACGGTAGCTTTGGCTGAGCCTGTGTGCTACAACCACAATATTGAGACCGTAAAGCGTTTACAAGGCAAAGTACGACGTGGGGCAAAGTACGAGCGATCGCTGTCGGTTTTAGCGATTGTAAAAGAGATCGATTCACGCATTATTACCAAGTCGGGGCTAATGGTGGGGCATGGTGAAACGGTGGCAGAGTTAACGGAGACGATGCAAGATTTGTATGCGATCGGTTGTAGTTCCCTGACGATTGGTCAATATTTGCGTCCATCCCTTGAGCATTTGCCTGTACAAAAATATTGGACTCCTGAGGAGTTTGATGAACTAGGGGCGATCGCTAAGCAGGTTGGGTTTACCCATGTGCGATCGGGCGCTTTGGTACGCAGTTCCTATCATGCTAGTCAAACCTTATAAAAACGCTCCCTACGGGAGCGTTTTTATCGCAAAAAAATAGCGGGTCATGGCAACGTCAGTAAATCCACTTCCCGCTAACTCTTGTTCAATGAAACAATTGAGACGCATGTATAACTTCCCACGAAGCGAAAAGGGTTTTCATCAGCTAAAGCGCTTATTTGAAATGCTTTCTATATAAGCATTTTGGCTTGATTCAGAAATTTTTAATACTGTATTAAGAGCCAAGGGGCTTAAGCCCCTTGTTACCTAGTGATTTCTAATTGCTGTACCAAATGCTTTCGATGCGATCGCTAATATTTATAGCTAGATCATGAGTCTCAGCCAAAATTGTAACGTGACCAAGTTTACGCCCGACTGAAGAACTCTTTTTACCGTACCAATGGATATGAGTATTAGGGAAACTAGCGATCGCCTTGCGTTTTTCTAAATAATCAGCATCTACACCCAATGTTTTCTCAAAACCCAGCAAATTGACCATCACAGCCACAGATGCAACCATTGAGACGTTACCTAATTGCCTCCCACTAACAACGCGCAATAGCTGCTCAAATTGGGAAGTTTGACATCCTTCGATGGTGTAATGTCCTGAGTTATGGGTACGCGGTGCAATTTCATTAACGCTGATTTCGCCTTCGACTGTTAAAAAGAATTCGATTCCAAATACACCAATCGCATCTAGGGTGGTCACAATCTGTCGCGCTATGGTTTCTACTTTTTTACTAATTGTCGAGTCAACCCTTGCAGGGGCGATCGTGCGACGACAAACTTGATTGGTTTGCAGAGTTTCGACAACGGGATAAATGGCTATTTCCCCTGATTCTGATCGTGCGGCAATGACAGCAAGTTCTCGCTCAAAGGGAATGAAGGCTTCAGCGATCGCAGGGGCTTGATGCATACTTTCCCAAGCCGATCGCATTTCACTTTCATCGGCAATTACCCAAGTACCTTTGCCGTCATAGCCATGTCTTCTCGCTTTGAGTACTAAAGGATAACTCAATTTTTCAGCTGCCGTTAAAAGGTCGAATATTGTATCAACAGCATAAAATTCGGGCGTGGGAATATGATGCTCGCGAAAATGTTGACGTTGATTTAGCTTATCGACAGAGATCGCCAAGGTTTCTAATTTTGGTAAAAACAATAAGCTGCGATCGCCAGTACGATCAGTCAGCTTTTGTAAAGCAACCAGATCGACAAATTCATTCTCAAAGGTAATCGCTTGGCAATGATCGGCAAGCTGGGCGGTAGCACTAGCATCAGCAACTTTTCCGTAAATCACGCGATCGGCTACGGTTACGGCTGAGTCATCAGGACTTGCTGCTTGTACGGTTAGCTCAATGTCGAGATGCTTGGCAGCGATCGCCATCATCCAAGCTAGTTGCCCACCTCCAATCACCCCGATTTTTTGTCGAGTAATCACTTCAAAATCCCTAAATCAATGTTCGTATGACAGATAGCTCTATATACCAAAACATAAAATGGCTACACTATTTTAACTTCAGTTCGATATAGCCATTTGCGGCGTGCTTTGCACACCGCAAATGGCTATATCGAACTGAAGTTATTTTATGTTTTTAAGAGTGTATTTGAGAAGTCTCCTACTTAGCATAAATTTCTGCTTTTACCCCCCTTAATCCCCGCTTTACAAGGGGAGAAACTTAAATTCTCTCCCTTTACAAGGGGGAGTTAGAGGGGGTAAAAACTTCTCCAACATGCTCTAAAAACCTTGCTGAGTTTGGCTTTTGTGCTTTTAAAAACCTTACTGGATTTGGTTTTTAATTCACAAAAGTATGAAAACACTTTCATGAATTGGTATTAATTTTAGCTTTATCCCAATTCACGAAAGTACCGTCACACTTTTGTGCGGCAATTCTCATCATAAAAATCACTTTTTAGAAAGCCCATCGTGGTCGAATAAGCGTCAAGACAAAGCAAGAAAACATACCAACTGCTCACCATTTTGCATCAATGATTATCCACGATTATCCACAAACAGTAGATAGGTACAGGGAACAAAGTAGAGCGCCAACATCGTTGCGCCAAATACACCACCTGCAATGACCACTGAGAGGGGAGGCCAAAAGCCTCCTCCCGATAGAATCAAGGGTAAAAAGCCTGCCGTCGTGGTGAAGGTGGTGGTGAGAACATGGCGAGTGGTGTGGAGAATCACCTCGATCATGGCTTGGCGATCGCCTGTTTGTGCTTTGAGATCGGTTTTAAGCGCAGTCAGCACGGTAATAGAATCATTCACCGCTACACCGACTAGTCCAACAGTGCCAATGATCGGGTTGAAGCCAAAGGGATAGTTAAATAGCCAGAGGGAGAGTCCACCTAATCCCACGGAGAGAATTGCGACAATGCCAATAAATCCAGCTAAGGCAAAGGAATCCATCGATAAAACTAACGTAACCACAAGGGCGATTCCTAAAATGATGCCATAGCCTAACAGTCCGCCTGTGGCGCTTGTACGTTCGGCTTCTTCGCCACCAAATTCTAAGCTATAGCCCTGTGGCAGTTGAAACTGCTTGGCTAATATGGGACGAAACTCGGCTAGAGCTTGACTAGGGATGGTTCCTGCTGTGAGGTAGCCTTCGACGGTGCTGACTCGCCGCCCATTTTTACGGGTGATCGCCGCATTTTTAGCTTCGAGGGTGAGGGTGCTGATGGACTCTAGGGGAATATAGCCGTTGCGATCGCTGGGCAGAATACTGGTCGATTGCAGTTGATTGAGATCAGCCCGTTCGCGATCGCTAAACCTGACGCGCACAGGAATTTCTTCCGTATCTTCGAGAATTGTGCCGCCACGAATGCCCTCGGTGGCACTGTTTAACTGTTGAGCGATGTCGCGGCGACTCAGACCCCGCGATCGCGCTTCGGGTTCGTCAACCTGTAAGGCGAGTTGGGGAAAGCGATCGGTCAGGCGAGTTCGCACATGGGTAATTGATGGTAACTGTACCAATAGCGATCGCAATTGCTCACTAATATTTTGCAGAACATCAACATCATTGCCATAAACCTGCAATTCAATCGGGGCTTCAAAAGGCGGTCCTTGCTCAAATTGACGCACCAATACCCGCGCCGCAGGATAGGCGGCATCCATTTCTATTTGGATATCATGAATTAGTTTGTTAGAGGCAACACCTTGAGTTTGTAAAATCGCATTGGCAAAGCTGCTGTCATTCTCACGATTTGTGATTTGGTTGTAGTAAACCTTGGGAGCGCTCCGCCCTAGCATCCAATGCACCTGCTGAATCTCTGGATGAGTCCGTAACTGCTTTTCCACATCTTGAGTCAGCTTTTGAATTTGGTTGAGAGAACTGGCGGCGGGCATCTCTAGCTCTAGGGTAAGCTGTTCGCGATCGGCAGGTGGGAAAAACTGTAAGCTGAGGGTACTCATTAGCCCAAAGCCGATGCAGGAAGGAATCAGGGTAAGCGCGATCGCCTTTTTAGGATGGCTCAGTGCCCAGCTTAGCGATCGCTGATACCATCGAGTTAAGCCTTGATTGGCGAATCCTGTCTGTAACCATCGACGATTACCAATCGCCTGATAAATGATGCCACTGCTGGTAAAAGTGCGTTGATGACTCCAGCGATAGACAATGGCGGCGATCGCTGGGGTAATCGTCAGAGCAACCACGAGGGAAGCCATAACTGCCAAAATCACATTCAGTCCAATTGTCCCCACAAATTCGCCCACAGCCCCCGAAAGTAATGCGATCGGTGCGAATGAGAAGACAGTAGTTAATGTGCCACCCAAAAGTGGCGCTCGCAAATACTGCACTGTATCGAGAATTGCGGCTTCAAGGGGCATTCCTTGCTTGATTCGCATATTCATTTCATCGACTAAAATAATCGCGTTATCAATGAGAATGCCTAAAGCGACAATTAGCCCTGTAATCGACATTTGGTGTAAGGGAATGCCCAAAATGCCCATACCAATTAAGGCGATCGCCACACAAAGGGGCAATGTAATTTGCACGACGATCGCCTGTTGCCAACCCATCATCAAGATGCAGATTAGAAAGAGAATCAGCGCACCTGATAGCAGATTACTAATTAAATTATTTAATCTTGCTGTCACATAGCGACTTTGATCAAAGACAACTTCTAAACTGAGTCCCTTTGGCAAATCCGCTTGAAATTCTCTAAGAACTTTTTGAGCATCGACTGACCAGCGATCGAGGCGATATTGGGGCTGTACATAGACTCCAATCATGATCGCAGGTTTGCCTTTAGCGATCGCCAATTCTGTGGGCGGCATGGCAATCCCTTTACTGACAGTCGCGATATCACCCAATAGGCGAAAATCACGATTAGATTGACAGGATGGGCATCGGATCGGAATCTGTTGCAGACGGCTCAATGTGTCGAGTTCACCCTTAACTTCATACAGTAAATTATTCTCACCCCGAAACTGTCCTGCGGAGGTTTTGGCATCGCTTTGTTGGATTTGGTTAGCGAGTTCGGCGGTGGTAATGCCCAAACTAGCGAGATTACTGGTATTCACTTCTACAGCAATCTCTTCATCGGGTGCACCAAAAATTTTGGCTTCATCGGTTCCTGATATTGCCTTAAGCGAAGTTTCTAACACTTCGGCTCTACGTCGCAAAATCGCATAGTTGGGCGGACTATCCTGATCCCAATTAATGGAAGTTAACAATGCGTAGCCACGCACTTCACCCTCATCTAGTTCTGGTTCCGTTGCTTCGGCGGGGAGAGTAGCGCGGACATCACGCAATTTATCGCGCACTCGAGACCAAACTAGAGGCACTTGACTTCTACTAACACTATCCAAAAGATCGACAGAAATCGCTGATACTCCTGTCCTTGAAGTTGATTCATAGGTCTTAATTTCAGAGATTTCGGCAATCTTCTCTTCGATGGGATCGGTAACTAAGGTTTCAGTACGCTCGGCAGTGCCACCTGGGAGGAATGTGGTAATCAGCGCGAAACGGGATGTCAGTTCAGGATCTTCTAATCGCGGTAAAGATTCATAGTTGACGGTTCCCCAAGCAACGATCAAAAAGATGACCAAGGCTAATAGGCGGAGATTACGAAAGAATAGTTGTGCCATAGTTTGCCTAACCTAGCGGCTGTAAGTTTGTCTAAATTAAGCCCTCACCCCTAGCCCCTCTCCCAAAAGGGGAGAGGGGAACAAGAAATAGTTTTACTCCCCCTCTCCCTTGATGGGAGAGGGGGCTGGGGGGTGAGGGTTTTACGTTTTATTTAGTTACCGTTTGTCCATTAACTAAGCGCTGTGTACCACTGCTGACAACTTCTTCACTGGCAGAAATAGTACCTCTGACGAGAACGCGATCGCCTTCTGTATGTAGAACTTCCACATCGCGTTTTTCTACTCGATAGGCATCACCATCGCGGGCGATCGCAAAACATGACCACAAACCACGCTCACCCCTAGAGAGCGCCGTAGTTGGCAACCAAAACCCCTGTATCTGCTCAGTTTGTGATACTTTCAGGCGGGCAATTTCGCCCGATTTGGGCATCGCAAAATTAGCGGTATTGGCACTTGCTTTCTTCGCCCCTTGATTGGAACCTTGACTAGAACTTTGCAATTTCAAAACCACTGTACTAGTTCGGGTTTGCAAATTAGTTTCAGGCTTAATGGCGATCACGGTCGCGGCATAAGTGCGATCGCCAATCTCCACAGTTTGACTACTGCCCACTCTCAGAGTCGCCGCCACTGCAAAAGGTACACCGATTTCCAGTTCTGGATTTACCGCTTCCACTAGCCGCACGATCGCTTGTCCTGCCTGTGCGACGCTGCCTTCATCAAGATTGCGCTCACCGATGACACCCCGAAAGGGAGCCGTTAAATTACTCTTGGCGATCGTGATTTCTAAATCCAGAATACTAGCTTCGATCTGAGCCACCGCCGCCGCTTGAGCATTGATTTGTTCAATTCTCGCGCCATTTTGGACTTCTTCCAATTGACTTTGCGCCGCCGCTAAGCGATCCGCCAAGGCATCACGATTAAAAGCAACTTCTTCAAACTGCTCTTTGCTCACTGCCCCTTCTTGATATAACGATTCTCGGCGTTGGCTCCGCGTATTGGCTAGGCGCAATTGATTTTCTAAATCAGAAACCTGCGATCGCGCCGATGCAATTACTTCTTGCCGCGAACCATTCTGTAATTCCTGTAATTGCGCTAAAGCTCGTAATCTCTGCGCCTCTAATTGCGATAATTGTGCTTGTAGATTTTGCGTATCTAATCTGGCAATTACGGCTCCCGCTTCAACAATCTGTCCGCGATCATACAAAACTTCAATTACTTTGCCTGCACGCTCAAATCCCAGATCAGTGCGTCTTGTTGCTACGACTTCGCCTGTGTAATAGCGCGTGATGTTGTAGGAATTCACAGGTGCAAGCTTAACGGTAGATACAGTCAGGGGTTTCGTTAGCGCAGGCTGTTCTGAAAGCACAAAACGTTGATAAAGAATAACTCCTGTACCTACTACAACTAAACCGCTCGCAACAATGCCAATCCAAGAGTTGCGCTGCCAACCGATGCTGCTGATTTTCTCTGTATTCATAATCTGCTATGTGTAATTTGCTCTGCGGCGGTTGTGAGGGATAATCTGCTAAAACATCCCTAAAACTCAACGTGATTATTAAAAACCAGATCTAAAACCTGTGGCGCACGCGCAGCGTGCGCCACAGGTTTTAGGGTTTTATATTTAATTGCGCTAAGTTACTTAAGAAACCATTTAAGAATTACTTTCTGCGGGCAAAAGCTCTAAGAGATCCCCCTCCAGCCCCCCTTTTTAAGGGGGGCTGGAGGGGATCTAGACAATTCTTAAATTGTTTCTAATGTAATTAATTACAAAAACTAGATAGCCATATAAAACCAACTTTATAAAATCAGTTTTATACAACAAGTTGTATATGTCAAGTAAAATTTAATAAATTCAAATAAAACTAAAACCTATGTCCCTATCCCATGCGATCGCCACCATCTTGCTTCAGTCTCCCCATACTGGCTATGACCTCAGCAAAGAATTTGACGAAAAAGTAAGTTGCTATTGGCAAGCCACATCGCAGCAGATTTATCGCGAACTAGCAAAAATGCAAGAAAAAGGTTTAGTTGAAATGGAAAATATCCCTCAGTTAAATCGACCCGATAAAAAAATGTACTCCCTTACGGAAGCTGGCAAACAGGATTTAATCAATTGGATTATGGAACCATCAGAACCTACTTCTGTTCGAGAAGGATTATTAGTAAAAGTCCGTAGTGGGTTTATTGTTCCTGAAGAGATTCTCATTAATGAAATTAAAAGACGTAAACAAATCCATCAACAAAAGCTCAATTATTATTACTCCATTGAACCAGAATTTGGCGATACAACAAATTTGGCGCGTCCACAACGACATCTCTATTTAACCCTGCGTTGCGGAATTCGCTACGAGACAATGTGGGTTGAATGGTGTGATGAGGCGATCGCGCAGTTACAGCAAAAATAAAAAGGACAAAGGGTTCTGTAATTTAAGATTTTTGATGGCGAGGCGAAGCCTCACTACCAAAAATTGGTAGCTTCGTTTAATTTTCTGCGGCAATTCTGATGGGTCATTTGCTATGTTGCAATCATACTGATATAGTTCAGTACATTGTTTGGTTCTAGTGAGGAGCAGTCACTAGAGGAAACGGGGAAAGTTCGGTGTAAATCCGACGCTGTACCGCAACTGTGATGAAAGTTGATTGATCATTAATTGATCTTTCTTAACAAGCTTTTCGAGTCAGGATGCCCACCAAACAACTCTTGTAAACCTATATCCCATCTGCGAGTTACAGAATGAGTGATTCTATCAAAGCTTTGCCGTGGCAAGCTAGACAGCTTGTCATATTCACATCTTTATATGACCATTGGGCAAACTATTCACTAATTTGTCTTTTTTTGCATTCGCAGCGATCTATCTCAAATCAAAGTTAAGAGAGCTTTTGCCAACTTTTCTGAGATTCTTTATATCTATTCCATTCCAAATATTTGGCTAGTTTCTCATTGGAAAAATTTGAGAAATACAGAAATCACTGAATTTTTTTGTGCGAAATAAGTAAACACGAGATAGACAGAATGACTCAACATAAACTCTTTGTTTGTACCCTTTGCCGTTTTTCCAATACCCAAAAGGAATATGAAGGCTTGAGAGGTGGACAGCATCTTTTTAATGCTCTCAGCGAGAATCTGGCAGGACTAGGCGATCGCTTACAAGTTGAGCCTGTGAAGTGTATGGCAGCTTGCGATCGCGCCTGTGCGGTTGCCTTTACAGGAGCGAATAAGCATACGTTTATTTTTAGCGATCTGCACCCGTTAGAGGCGGCAACTGATGTATCGCAATTTTGCCAACAATATTTAGAGCATCCCACGGGAGCCGTTCCCTACCAAGAGCGTCCAGAGGCGATCAAGCGCAAACTTTTTGTGGTACTACCGCCTTCATAGATTTTCCCACAACGGTTACAGAGCTTTGCACTCAAATCTCCTGTGATTCGATCGATAGGTAATTAGGGTTGACACAATTACCACCTATATGTAAATGTTAAATTATGAGAATGATTATCATTCTTGATTTTGTTTATGCAAAAACTCTAAAAATTTGACTTCAAGTAATTTAACAATCCCCTCATTCAGAGACTCCATTTAAAACTTTTGTAATAAACCTAGGGATTCTATTAATGACTAGAAGGAACGGCTTCACCCATAAATTATTAAGTCAATTATCAAGCCAATTCACAAAATATTTTCTTGTCCAATCTTTTCAAATTGTTGGATTGTCTTGGATGCTGCTGGGGCTTTCGATAATGGTGATCCCTGTAGCGATCGCGGTGGAAGATGAGGAGCCTGAAATTGACATTACCGTAACTGGCAAAATCCTCAATCGCCCCGTCACTTCCACTCAACGTCGTGATGCAACCTTGCAGGATGGCACTCGTCCTGCCTACACGATCAATCGCCAAGAGATCGAACAACAGGGTGCAAGAACTGCCAAAGAAGCCTTGAAATTTCTGCCCAGTATTCTTGGTGGCGGCACTGTTGGCACAGAATTCAATGCCCTTAGTGGTCAATTTATTCGGGGTTCCAATACCAATCAAGTTTTGATTTTGATCGATGGTCGCCCCGTGAATAATGTTGGTGGTGGTGGCTTTGACCTATCAGAAATTCCCGCCAGTATTATCGAACGGATTGAAGTCATCCCAGGCGGTGGTTCGACTCTCTATGGTTCCGATGCGATCGGTGGGATTATTAACATCATTACTACCCGCCCAACGGAAAAATTTACGGCTAATGCCAAGGTGGAATTAGGAAGTTATGGCTTAAATGAGCAGTCATTACAACTGAGTCAGCGTGTCGGTGAATTTAGTTATTTAGTGGGATTTTCACGCACACAGGCTCAAAATAACTATCCTTTTAGCATTCCTGAAGTCGGCTTTAGTGGTGTCAGAACGAATAATGACGCGATCGCTAATAACACGAACATCAAATTAGAATATCAGCCCAGCGATCGCACAAAACTCTCATTCACAGGCTTCTATCTTGCTAAAAATCAGGGAACCCCTGGGGGTGTGCCAATTGCCAATCCCTTGTTTGGGCAAGGATTTTTTAATAGTCTCACCGATAATAATCGCAAATTTACCGATCAGGTATTTCTTGATTTAGGATTGGAACAGAAGTTAGGTGAAGGGGATGACTCGCTATTGTTGGTGAGAGCTTTTAGCGATCGCTTAAATACGCGCTTTGACAACCGCACCACCGCCGCTAATACCCTTGTTGGCAATCCTCCCGTTCTGACAAATACGCCACGAACTCCACAGCGATTTGAAACCCGTCAAAATAGCCTCGGTTTTCAAATTCAGCACAATTGGAAATTTGCGCCCACACAGATCCTCACCTATGGCTTTGACTATCGCTCCACCAATGCGATTAGTGAAACCACAAACCTTGCTACCAACGTGCTTACCCCTAGTTATAATGCCAATATTTCCCAAGGGGCTGTGTTTGCTCAATATAGCAACGATTTAACGGATAGATTGAATATTACCGCAGGACTGCGGCAAGAGTTCAGCAGCTTAGTAAATGGTTCGGCAACCACGCCATCGGTAGGAATTAAATATGCGCTCACTGATTCCACAACTGTTAGGGCAAACTATATCCGCAACTTCCGCACCCCCACAATCGCCAATTTATTTAATGCCAACCCCACGAATATCGGCAATCCTAACCTCTTACCTGAAACTGGCGACAGTTATGACATCGGCATCGATCAAAAGTTAGGCGATATTGGTTTGTTTCGGCTGACCGCTTTCTCCAATAACATTTCTAATCTGATTGCTTTCCAAAGAATTGCGCCGCCCGTCAATGGCATCTCTGGCACTTTCCAGAATCTCGGTCAGGTGGTGACAAATGGACTGGAAGCATCATTAAATCTGCAAATTGTTCCCAACTTTTTCCTTGCTGCCAACTACACGCTCAATGATCCGCGCATCATCTCCAGTGTCAACGCAGGGGAAAATGGCAAGGAACTCCGCTTTGCAGGGGCAAATAAACTGAATATTGGGCTGTCCTACGAAAATCCGCAGGGATGGTATGCAGGATTATTCATGAATTCCCTTAGTGGTTTTCCCACTGATAACCTGAATACCGAATTTCTGTCTGGACAGACCACCTTCGACCTGCGACTTCGCGCTCCCATCACCGCCCAAATATCTGCGACCCTTGGTATTGAGAATATCTTCGACCAACGCTTTCAGCTATTTGCAGGTTTTCCCGACGGTGGGCGCACGATTCGCGGCAGTTTAAGTTTTCAGTTTTAACCGATCAACAGATTAGGGCAGCGCTTCGCGCCGCCCTAATCCTCATTAAATTAATAAACAACTATGAACACCTTCTCCCGCCTTGTCACTCCCCTTAATCTCACCGAAATTGAACCCTTACCCAATGGCGGTCAAATTGAATATGAATTTTTTCCCACCGATCTTGATGTAACGGCTCCCTTGCTGCATCATCTCTGTCAAGAGCGTTGGCAGGACATTGGCATTGGTCACATGGTGGATGGCAGCGTCTTGGAATTGGAATTTAATGCTCCACCGAAAATCTTTAAACTCTATGATGGCTATCTGACCGTAGTGACGGAAGGATGGCATTTACATCTCTGCATCGCTGAAAATATTGGTGGTCCCGATCGCCGCACACCAATTGAGCAGATCCAAAGCCGTCTGGTCAGCCGCGCTGCCCTCTATCGCCGCCTTAATCCTGAAGGAGAACCACGCAGTTGGGGAATTCAGTTCTGGAATGGCGCAGGGGTGAAGATGATGACTTTCTTTTTACCTAATCCCTTTATTGGTGACAATGAGGATCTGCTCTCAGAGCGCAAGCCAAACTTGGAAAAGTTGAAGTTGTATGAGGAGCTAAGGGAAACTTACATTTTAGGGGCAAAGGAACTCCCTTACGATCGCAATCCCCTTAATAAGAAATATATTTCGGTATGCCGATCTAGTCGTTGTCTGCCATCACGCAACTATCAGCCCATCTACGAGGCTTTACAATCAGCCGTCAAGGAGGCAAATTTGGAAGATGTGGAAGTTTGCGTTTCTGGCTGTTTGGAGGTTTGCAAAATGGGACCTGTGGTTTTCTATTCAGGCGATCGCACTTGGTACAGCCGAGTAACTCCTGAAACTGCGAAACAAATCGTACAGGAGCATCTAGTCGCAGGTCAGCCAGTAGCTAAGCACGTTTATCCCTAGTTCTAATTGAAAATTGACTAGATCCCCCTCAATCCCCCTTATAAAGGGGGAGGAAGATAATTCTCCCCCCTTTTTTCAAGGGGTGCTGGGGGGTATCTTTTCTAAATCTAAATCATCCCAAAAGAATGTTCAAAAGATTTATGCGTAAATTCAGTCTAAGCTTGCTCTGCCTAGGTTTGGCGGCTATGGGAACTGGTTGCGCGATCGCCCTTAGTTCTCCTGCTCCCAACAATTCTTTGGCTTCTAAAAGCCCTAACACCTCCTCAAATTGCATTACTAAATACGAAAGCGATCGCGATTATTTTCCTGTCAAAACCAAGATTAAGCACGCGCTCGGCTTTGATGTGTCCTACCATAAGCATTACAAAATCATCACTGTCAAACAACCTTGGAAAAACGCTAATCAGGTATTCCGTTATGTGCTGGTGCAATGCGGCACGCCGATTCCCGAAGGATTTAGCGCCGACCAAATCATCCAAGTTCCCGTACCATCGATCGCCATTCTCTCCACCACCCATCTTGCCCACTTAGAGAAACTGGGATTGCTCGATCGCCTCGTTGCTATGAGTAGCCTCGATCTGGTCTATGGACAGCAAACTCAAACAAAACTCAAAAGCCAAGGAGTACAGGATCTGGGACGGGGCAGCACCGTTAATGTGGAAAAAATATTAGCCCTCAGCCCTGCCCTCGTGACCACCTTCGGCACTGGCAGCCCCGAACGCGATCGCCATCCTAAACTTCTAGAAGCAGGGCTGAAAGTGGGGCTGAATGCTGAATATATGGAATCTAGTCCCCTCGGACAGGCGGAATGGCTAAAGTTTACAGCCCTATTTTTTAATCAGGAAGAACGCGCTAATCAAGTTTTTGATGAGATGGAAGCTCGCTATGAAAAGGTGGCGGCGATCGCCAAATCCGCTCAAAATAAGCCCACTGTAGTTACAGGATTTCATCGCAATGGTACTTGGTATGTGGCAGGTGGCAAAAGCTATGTGGCAAAGTATTTAACCGATGCGGGAGCCGAATATCTTTGGGCAGACGATCCCACCTCTGGCAGTAATCCCCTCAGTTTTGAAGAAGTCTATCGACGCGGGCGATCGGCAGATTTTTGGCTCAATGGTAGTCAAGATTGGAAACAGAAAGAAGACATTCCCAAAGCCGATATCCGTTATCGTGATTTTCAAGCTTGGCAAACTGGACAGATGTATAGCGCCAATGCCCGCATCAGTCCCACAGGTGGCAATGACTACTGGCAAAGCGGCATTACCAGTCCCGATGTCGTACTCGCCGATCTTGTAAAAATCTTTCATCCCGAACTCATGCCCGATCATCAACTCTTCTATTACCGCAAAATTGAACCATGATTTGCAATACCATAATAGATCCCCCCCACCCCCCTTGTAAAGGGGGGAGAATTTTCTTCTTCCCCCTTTACAAGGGGGATTGAGGGGGATCTTTAAGAATAAAAATGTAGCTGATGAATTATATGTATAAGGTAACTTCCCAAAAAGTTAGGGATAAACAAGAAGAATGGATTACCCATTGAAATATTCCTTAAAAGAACATCGGATCGCCCTAATTTTTCTCGCGCTTTTAATCAGCCTAGGATTAAGCGCGATCGCCAGCTTAGTTGTGGGTTCCGTATGGATTCCCCTCCCCGATCTCGTCAAAATTATACTTCATCAATCCCCTGAGACAGGCTGGGCGCAGATTTTTTGGCAATTTCGGCTACCTAAAGCTCTTACCGCCATCTTTTGTGGAGCCGCCCTCGCCGTCAGTGGCTTACAAATGCAGGTTCTATTTGGTAATCCCTTAGCGGGTCCCTTTGTATTGGGAGTTAGCTCTGGAGCCAGTTTAGGCGTAGCGATCGCTATTCTGGCAACGGAGGCATTAGGACAAGTCAGTGCCGTATTAGGCAGCGAATCCACCTTAGTCGCCGCTTGTATTGGTGCAGCTTTCTCCATGGGTTTAGTGGCGATCGCTTCCAAATTTGTGCAGAATTCCACCACTCTCTTAGTTTTAGGGCTAATGATGGGCTATGGCGTAGGCGCAGTGGTGAATATTTTGCTCTATTTCAGTTCCCCCGAACGGGTGCAATCCTATATCAACTGGACTTTTGGCAGTTTCGCAGGGGTCACGGTAGCAAGATTACCGATGCTATGTGGCGCAATTTCGCTGGGATTATTATTAGCGATCGCCGCAATCAAGCCCCTGAATACAATGCTGCTAGGGGAAATGCAAGCCCGCAGTTTAGGCACACAAATTTCTAAACTGAGATTAGGAATTGTAATCAATGTCGCCCTATTAGCAGGAACCGTCACCGCATTCTGTGGACCGATCGCCTTTCTCGGTGTCGCTGTCCCCCACCTCTGTCGCGCCCTATTTCGCTCCACCGATTGCCGAATTATTCTCCCCGCCACGATCCTAGTCGGCGCAAACTTAGCGATCGCGGCGGATCTAGTTACGCAATTACCCAACAAAACCCTACTGCCTCTCAATTCCGTAACATCTCTCCTAGGCGCACCGATTGTGGTCTGGACAATTTTGAGAAGAAAGTAACACTATTTTCTTTAGAGAAGAGATGCATCAGTATATAAACTATAGCAATCCTAAATGGATTGTGATAGTACGTCGCTTTTAGGCGTAGTTTCACAATTTTCCACATCATACAACTCACTTAGGCTCTCTATAATATTCGGGAAAGCCTTCAACTACAAAAAAGATGATGTTAAGACCATCCTTTTTGTAGTTGAAAATGTTATGGAGAGATCTCAAGCATTGGTTTTAACAATCTCCTGTAACTTGTTACATGCTTTAGTAATTGCATCAATGCTTCCAGGATTGACTAGTCCAAAATAGTCGAAGGTGTAAACGCGATCGCTGGTCACTGCATCGAGCTTATTCCAAAAGGGAGTTTCCTTTAATTTATTAATTGTGCCATCACCAACATCAACGAGAATGAGAACCTGAGGATTCGCTTCTAAAACCTTTTCCGCTGAAAGTGTTATGTAGCCTCGCATAGGGCTTTGACCTTGTAACTCGGCAGCCGCATTATTAATTTGGAACTGAGTTAATAAATCCCCTGCCCAACTATTTTTATTAGGTGCAAGAATAGGCTGCGAACTGACGAGAACGAGGGTTGATTTGGGAGTAGTCGCCTTAGCAGAAATTAGTGATTGATAGGACTGAATTAGAGCGGTGGGATCGACTTGTATTTCAGTGGCGATCGCCTTGGTTAATTCCTCTAAGGACTGCCAACTGGTAATGCTAGAGGTCATGGTCTTAATACCTAGCTCCTTCAACTTAGCAAGAACCTGATCATGAAACCCTGATGCACCAATTACTAAGTCAGGTTTGAGGGCAATGATTTTCTCTAAATTTGGTGGGGTTTGTCCTTCGCTGACTTGGGTGATTTTAGAGATTTCGGCATTCTCTCTCAATAAGCGACTTCCAGGAATACCGACTAGTTTCGTTTTGTCTAAGCGATGCACAATATCGGCGGAAAGCGAAGTTAAAGCAACCACTTTAGAAGCGCCAACGGGTTTAACCTCGGCGGTTGGGGATTGTACGGGTGTTGTTGGAGCCGTAGATTGGGAAGGGATCGCAGGGTTGCAAGCTATGGTAAATATGGCGATTAGGGAAATAATTACCCAATTTCTTAGCGATCGCATAAATTGAAATACTCGATAAATCATAATTATAAGCCATTGATAATTTGGATCTTGCGTAGGGTGCGTTAGCGAAGCGTAACGCACCCTACAAATCTACGAATTACTTTCGATGAGCAAAAGGAAAGATCCCCCCAGCCCCCCTTGTAAAGGGGGGAGAATTTTCTTCTTCCCCCTTTACAAGGGGGATTGAGGGGGATCTCTTTGCTAACCTAAAACATTAGCGATCGCAATTTTCTGCTCATCGTCATAGCCCCATTTCTCAAGGAAAGCGGCATAGTCTCCAGCATTGGTCTTAGCCGAATCCTTCATTTGAGTAGCGATCGCTTGCACTTCAGATAGATCGACTTTCTCAATTAATAGAGATGTGCGTTTCGCCACGCGATCGGAACCTTGTGCTTGTTCTGCATCTCCATTGCGGCGATGAGTAATTGCCATAGCGGTGGACATGGCGAGGTTTTTGACTAGCAATTCAGCGATCGCATTCGGTTCGGCTTGCAAAGCTTGAATGATTGCAGGGCTAGGGTTGTCGGCAAGTTCCCATTCTCCTGTCAAGAAGCAAACGAAAAAGCCTCTAGCTCCATTGGCGGTTTTGACAAGATTGGTAATTTCCGATTGCAGTTGAGCATCATCAAGATCGGTGCGCGATAGCAGGGTCTCGGTATAGGCGATCGCTTCTTCAAAAGACATTGCCCTCTCACTTGAAGATTTTGGTTGTAACAAGCTTAGCAAATGTCCTTCGGGCGATCGCATGGCGGCAACTTTACCAAAGGAGGGTTCACGCACCCGCCCCTGTAAGGATGCGCCGAGGGATTCTAATTTGGCGATCGTCTCTTGCAAATCAGCGACATGAAAACTAAGAATAGGCGATCCGCCTACTTCGGCTTGATTCTCAGCACCGTGGATGATGATTTTTGTGCCGTCTGCATCTAGTTCTGCCATGTTGGGACTGGCGTTGACCACCGTTAGCCCTAAGCCTTCCTGATAGAACTTCACCGCCGCAGGCACATCTTTGATCATCAGCATGATATGTCGGAATTGAATAGTCACTTTTAATTGCTCCTGAATAGAAAAAGAATTGATCAATACAACCCTCACCGATGGCGGCACCTCTCCCCATTAAGGGAGAGGGGAACAAGAAATTTGTCTTACTCCCCCTCTCCCTCAATGGGCTACGGTGTACACACAAGTTATCAGCTATAGCGCGAGTTACTAAAGATCCCCCTCAATCCCCCTTAAAAAGGGGGAAGAAGAAAATTTAATCTATTCTCCCCCCTTTTTAAGGGGGGCTGGGGGGGATCTAAGCCCTGAAACGTAGACAGAGAGACTTGTATGTACACGGTAGCCTTAATGGGAGAGGGGGCTGGGGGGTGAGGGTATTTAAAACACAAAAGTCAAACCTGCTCTCAAACTGACTCCTGGTTGGGCAAATCTAGCCAGATCCGTCGGCGCAGGAGCCGTAACCAAGGGACGTACATCGGAATAGAGGAAATATTGACTATTAAATAAATTGAAGATGCCCATATTTAAAGTGAGTTGGGGAGTGATCTTATAAAATCCTGTCAGGTCAATCACAGTATAGCCTTGGGGCGTATAGGAATTGGCAGGACGATTACTGGCGAGTCGAGGCTGCCCCGCAAAGGTGGCGATCAAATCTGCACCCCATAGATCTTCGGGAGCGCGATAACGCAGCCCTGTCACTAACTTAATTGGATCGACGGTTTCCAAAGGTTGATTGGTAGTCAAATTGTCGCCAACGGTCAGACCCAGAGCCGAAATGAGGCTAAAGCCATGCTTTTCAGGGCTAAAGCGATATTCACCACTTAGCTCAAAGCCATAGGTACTCGCTCGCGCCACGTTCTGAGTCTGAAAGAGGTTGACATTGGGAATGCCATTAACCGTTCCCCTACCTAAGCTCGCAAAGGATTGAATAAAGTTGTTATAGCTGTTGTAAAAGCCTGTCAGGGCAAAATTAAACTGGGGATAGTTCGCACGAATCCCTAGCTCAAAGGTGTCACTGGTTTCTGGTCTGAGGTTAGGATTTGAGAGGGTTTGATAGCGATTGAAAGGATTAGTTAGATTTGTAAAACCAGCATTAATTTCACTATATAAGGGAGTGCGGAATCCCTTGGCATAGCGTCCCACTAACGTCCATTCGGGGGTAGTTTGCCAAACAAAGCCAAGACTAGGGGAAACTGCCGAATCGCTGAAATCCGCCGCGATCACACTGGGGGAATTATTAAGAAAAAGTTGATCGAGTTTGGTGGTGAGTTTATAGGAGTCAAAGCGCAAACCTGCAATTACGGAGAAGGTATCGCTAAAGTTAAATTCATTCTGGGCGTATATCCCTAAACGGAAGGTATCAGAATCAGGAAAATCTTTAACTGGAAAACTGTCAGCACCAACCACATTGGTACTCAGGATATTGGTTCCAGCCGCATTAAAACGATTTTCGATGCCATTGCGAATCCTTTGATTGCTGGTGTTAGAAATATCAAATCCATAGGTGAGAATATTCGGAATCTGATCGATTTTAAATTGGCTTTGGAATTGAACTTCACCACCCAAGATGCGATCGCTAAAGGTGTTTGCAAGATTGCGAGTTCGACGGCGATCCACGCCTGCCCCTGTTCTCACAAAGTCGGTAAATCGAAATTCATCGACATTGGCATTTTGGTAATAGAGCATCGCTTTGGCGGCAGTTAAGAATCCCGTGCTGTTGGGATCGTTGTAATCGTAGGAAATACTGAAGCGATCGCGGGAAGTGTTGTAATTGATCGTTTCATCCTGCCCCCGAAATCCTGCTGGTCCTAGCAAGCCTGCCACTGTAATCGGCGCAAGTCTAAAGTCATCGCGATTGCGGAAAATCTCCGCCGCCACGCCGATCTTACTAGTGGAATCAATGCGATATACCAATTTCGCAAGCCAATTATTTCGGGCATTGCTACGGCTATCGACAAACTCGTTACCCGTGGGAACCCTTGCCTCGGCTCCATCACGGCGCGTATATCCCAGTAAGCCTTCAAAATTGCCATCTCGAAAAGCGATCGCGGCGGTATTTGTAAAACTGCGATCGGTGGTTTCGTAATTGGTGGATAGACTGGTCACAACCGATTGATCGGGACGCTTTTTGAGTAAATCCTCTGGGTCAATGGTACGGAAACTGACCACACCACCGAGGGCATCACTGCCATAGAGTGCCGAAGCAGGCCCTCGCACAACTTCTACTCGTTGCAAAGTCTCAATATCCACATAGTCACGCCCAATTGAAGGTGTGCCGAAGGAAAACTGATTAGGAAGGCGCACGCCATCATTGAGAATGAGAACGCGATTACCGCCTAGTCCACGAATATTTATATCCTGCAATCCATAGCGGCGATTGTTACCAACAGAAACATTAGGCTCATAGCGAAAAAGATCGCGCAGATCTTGGGTGAGATTTTGATCGATTTTGTCGGCATCAATGACGCTAATCGAACCAGGGGTGAGTCTCACAGGACGCGCCCGCCTTGCCCCCGTAATCGTAATCTCTTCATCGGGATCATCATCGCGATTGAGGCTGTAGAGAACACCTTGAGTTTTTAAAGTGACTTCTTGCACAGGCGGTTTATCTTTGCCAGCCACATTGACGCGGATCGTGCTTCCCTCTAATTGTGTCAGGCTGATGTTACTAATTTCTGCCGTGGGATTGGCGCTGGTAAATTCCTGCTGATCGGGAATTGCTAACACCGCATTGGGAATATCAGCAACGAGATTATTACCTTCAATCCGAAAGTTATTAGTGTCAATTTGCAGCGATCGCCCCTCTGCGGTTTCCAGAATAATCTCTAAGCGGCTGCTAGTGGGATTGATCTGCACATTGGTGATTTGTACAGGGGCGGCTTGGGCAAGTTGTGAGGCAAGGGGCTTAAGCCCCTTGTTTTCTGTGAGAATTGCTAAGTTATTGGGAACATTTTCAGCGATCGCTACGTCTTCAAGGAAAACCAGAGCGGGAATGCTAAACAATAAAAAAGCAGCATTCCTGAGCAGAATGTAATGAAGTTTCATATGATATTGATGTCGATTTGATATTGATAAATTCGATATTTGAGGGCAAGTTGGCGCTTGCCCTTTTTGTTTGGAATTGTAAGACCCTCACCCCTAACCCCTCTCCCCTTTTGGGAGAGGGGAACAAGAGATTCGTCTTACTCCCCCTCTCCCTTAATGGGCTACCGTGTACACACAAGTCTTCCTGTCTACGTTTTAAGGTTTAGATCCCCCCCCAGCCCCCCTTAAAAAAGGGGGGAGAATAAATTAAATTTTCTTCTTCCCCCTTTGCAAGGGGGATTGAGGGGGATCATTAGTAACTCACGATATAGCTGATAACTTGTGTGTACACCGTAGCTCCCATTCAGGGAGAGGGGAACAAGAGATTCGTCTTACTCCCCCTCTCCCTGAATGGGCTACCGTGTACACACAAGTCTTCCTGTCTACGTTTTAAGGTTTAGATCCCCCCCAGCCCCCCTTGAAAAAGGGGGGAGAATTTTCTTCTTCCCCCTTTTCAAGGGGGATTGAGGGGGATCATTAGTAACTCACGATATAGCTGATAACTTGTGTGTACACCGTAGCTCCCATTCAGGGAGAGGGGAACAAGAGATTCGTCTTACTCCCCCTCTCCCTTAATGGGAGAGGGGGCTGGGGGGTGAGGGCTTCACATCGCGACTCTTGACTAAAGTATGCGATGGCGAAAGCAAACAGATCTGCAAACCCACAGGCGTAATGAGCGTCACTGCTTCCACATCAAAGACTTGACGCAGATTTTCAGGAGTGATCACATCAGCCGATCGCCCGATCGCTTTGATCACACCATGCTTTAACATCGCTAGGCGATCGCTATAGCGCATCGCTAGGTTAATGTCATGCAGCACCGTAACGATTGACAATTGCCGCTCTTGATTGAGCGTCTTCAGCAGTTCCAATAGTTCTAATTGATGATGCAAATCCAAAAATGTGGTTGGTTCATCCAATAAGAGAACTTGAGGATCTTGCGCTAGGGTTAAGGCTAGGAAAGCTCTTTGGCGCTCACCACCTGAAAGCTGCTCAACGGGGCGATCGCTTAATTCTGTGAGTTGAGTTTGAGCGATCGCTGTTTCCACCATTTGCCGATCCTCGACATTCAGATCCCATTGCCACCAAGGTTGATGGGGTGTGCGTCCAAGGCTGACTAGTTGTCGCACCGTCAATCCCGATGGAATCGTTTGCTGTTGTGGCAAAATCGCTAACTGCCTAGCGACAACATTGGCAGGCTGTTGATGGATTGCTTTGCCATCCAGTAAAACCGTTCCCGTTTGCGGTGTCAGAATTCGACTGCATAGCTTCAACAAAGTTGATTTGCCTGAACCATTTGCACCTACTAAACTCAACCATTCGCCTTTATGGAGAGATAGGGACACATCCTGCAAAATTGTCTGCTTACCATAGCCACCGACTAGATTTCGAGCCTCTAGCAATGCTTCAGCAAGATTATAGGAATCATGATTATCCATTACTAACCTCTCTGACCGCGCCGATAGAGTAACCAGATGAATAATGGAGAACCAAGCAACGCTGTCACTGCGCCCACAGGTAATTCCACCGTGCCGAGTCGCGACAGCAAATCCGCTAGCGTCAACACCCAAGCACCACCGATCGCGGAACATGGCAAAATCCATCGGTAATCAGAACCGACTAGCAAGCGCACACCATGCGGCACAACCAAGCCGACAAAGCCAATTAGTCCCGCCATACTCACCGCACTTGCCGCCAGTAAACTTGCTACTGCACCAATCGCTAAACGCGATCGCACTAGCGAAGTTCCCAAACCTGATGCGAGGTCGTCACCAAGATTCAGCAAATTCAATGGACGCGCTAATAGACAACCTGCGATTAGCGCCATACCCACATAGGGACCCACATTATTTACCTCAGCCCAGCCACGCCCATTCAGGCTACCAATCAGCCAATTTAGCGCCGACTGAATTCTGCCATCATCCGCAAGTAAGAGCAGAGTGGTTTGGATTGCGCCAAACATAGAACTAATCGCCACACCTGCCAAAATCAAGCGCTCAACGGAAAGTCCTCCGCCCAAATAACCAAGGGTATAAACGAGAATTGCCGTAGCGATCGCGCCAAACCATGCGCCTATGGGAACTAAAGTCTGGACTACACCGAGCGTAATCATGGCGATCGCTACGAGTCCCGCACCTGCGGAAATGCCCAACACAAAGGGATCGGCAAGCCCATTTCGCAACATTCCTTGCAGTAAAGCACCTGACATTCCCAAAGCCGCACCGACCACCATCGCGGCAATGATACGCGGTAATCGCAATTCCCAAATAATTGTTTGATTAATCGATTCGCCTTGATGCCAAAGCGCTTGCCAGAGTTCGTTCCAACTGAGGGGAACTGCTCCTTTGCATAGGGAAACTGCCATTGTCAATAGCAGTCCAATCGTCAACAAACCTAACGTGGGCAAGAAGCGATCGCGCAGCAAATAATTAAATTTAACTTTCTGATTTACTTTCTGAACTACCATTAATCTAAATTAACCTAAGAATTCTTTAGAAACCATTTAAGAATTATTTCCTACGGTCAGAGACTCTAAGAGATCCCCCTCAATCCCCCTTAAAAAGGGGGAAGAAGATAATTTAATTTATTCTCCCCCCTTTTTAACTGTGTTACACACAAGTCTCTCTGACTACGTTTTAAGGTTTTGATCCCCCCAGCCCCCCTTGCAAAGGGGGGAGAATTTTCTTCTTCCCCCTTTGCAAGGGGGATTGAGGGGGATCTTTCGTAACTCATGCTATAGCTGATAACTTGTGTGTACACGGTAGCTTTTTAAGGGGGGCTGGGGGGGGGATCTAAACACTGAAACGCAGACAGAGAAACTTGTGTGTACACCCTAGCTTTCGCAAGGGGGGGGATCTAGACAATTCTTAAATGATTTCTTAGACACCGAACTCAGCCCTTAATAGCGTTACCCATTTTTTCAATCTCTGCTCAGTCAAATCTGATTGATTGGTATCATCTAGAGCCAGCCCGACAAATTTACCATTGCGAACTGCCTTAGATTCATCAAACTCATAGCCTTCCGTTGACCAATAACCAACGGTCTTACCGCCACGTTCCGCGATCTTCTCTTCGAGAATACCGATCGCATCTAAGAAATTATCCGCATAGCCAACCTGATCACCACAACCGAAATAAGCAACTTTCTTACCAGAGAAATCAAGATCATCAAGTTCAGGAAATAAGCCTTCCCAATCCGATTGCAACTCACCAATATTCCAAGTCGGACAACCAATAATCAAGCAATCATAGCCTACCAAATCACTAGCGTCGGCTTTGGCAACATCATGCAAATCAACCAATCCAGAACCAAAAATTTTCTGTATTTCTTCAGCCGCACTTTCAGTATTACCAGTCTGAGTACCAAAAAACAAACCAATCTTAGCCATGATATTTCTCTAATTCAATGATTTCTAAATAGTAATTGTTAGTAATTTATTGAGGTTATTTGATTGCAAATATCTCTTATAAAACCTTCTTATAAAGCAGAAAATGACCTATCACTAAAGTTTGAATGCAATGTCAAATAGTGGTTTTTCCAACTAATCAATCCATCAAGTCTTAGTTGATTTAAAGATCTCGTCATTGTTACTCTAGTCGAGCCAATTGTGTCAGCAATGTCTTGATGCGTGATCTTGAGGTCAATCAAAATACCGAGATCGCAGGGTTTACCAAACTTCTCCGATAGCCAAATCAAAAACTTCTTCAACTTGACATCAACTGTGCGGCAATGGGAAATACTCAGTAAATGTTGGGTTTGGTGACAATGGGCAATAATCGCACTAGAAGCTTGCTCCCACAAAATCGATGGCAATAATTCTACTTCGACATTACTTAAACATTGAATCTGGTAAGGCTCAAGGGTAGACATGAGGCTACCAATAATATCGCCTTCGCTCCACAGTCCCAAGACAATTTGGTTACCTTCCTCATCCCAAGTCATGGTTCGCACAATTCCTGTTTTAATCTGCCACAACACATCATTACGCAATGGAATGTATTCGTAACGTTTGAAATTGTAGATCTTAAGTCCGTGATTGAGAAGGTGTAAGACCTTGGGGGGAGTGATCGAAATTGATAAATGATTGTCAGCTAATTTAACAAATGTGGAATTCATGACTTGAACCTCTATAAATCTCTATATATTTACCTCTGGATCAAGGTCATCAGTAACCAAAAGTTGACCAGATAAGTTAATGAAGCGATCGTGAGCAGACTCCCAAGAAACATCGCCATGATTTTGTTCTCTAATATTCTCTAATATTTTCTCTTTTCAAAGGCATGGCTTTGCCACGCCTTTGAAAGCAAGGTTATTCCGCAGTCGTCATGTTCAAAGCCCGACTCACTTGATTAAAATCAAAGCCGATCGCCTTCAGTGCATGATACAAATGTCCTTGCAAGAAGAAGAAGGCAAGAATGAAATGGGCATTAGCCAACCAACAACGGGGAGTATGCGCTCCCAAAGGTAAGGATACTGTGTCAGCATAGAAAGGCATCACACTCAGTTTCACTTGCAAAACTTCGCCATAGAACTCCACAGGATAAGCAAGTGTATTCACCGCACAGAAGTAAGAGGCAACAAAACCAGCCAATGCAATTCCTCCTAAGGAATAGGACAGAATAGCTTCACTAGAAAAAATCAAGACTCTCTTTGCCCAAGCCATTGGCGGCATGACAATATGCCAAATTCCACCACCAATCAGCATCAGCCCCACATAGATATGACCACCAACCAGATCCTCAAGGCTATTGACATCGGCGAAATGAGTCTGATAACCATAGATCACTAATGGATCGAGGGTTGGTACAGTTACAACTCGGACAGCATGAATAGTCGAGTCATAAAGCCCACCCCAGTACATTGCTTTGGCAGCCAGCAATAATGCACCAGCGCCCAAGAACAACAAATGATGTCCCAAGATGATCCCCAATTTGCGCGAGTCACTCCATTCAAAATGGAAATTCTTAGCAAAACCCTTTAATTCCTTAAGACTAGCTGGGGTTTTGGTGAGGTGAAATAAGGCTCCAGCCGCTAAAACTGCGGAAGAGATCAGGTGCAGGGAGCCAATCACAAAATAGGAATAACTATCAATAATAGTACCTCCCTCTCCAACACCAAGACCCAAGGAAGCAAGATGGGGTAGTAAAATCAAACCTTGGCTACCCATCGGCAAATCGGCTCGATACCAAGAGATTTCATACAAAGTAAACGCGCCAGCCCAAAAGGTAATCAAAGCGGCTTGAGCGACATGGGCTACGATAAATAGACCAGAAAGATCGGCAAAACGGGCATTTCCTGCCCACCAATCAGATTTTACGTTAGGATTTTCAGAGATTTGCATAGCTACCTAGATCAACAGTAAGTTTTCAAAAGTCAAAATTTGAGATTCAACTAATAAGAATTACTTGCAATAATTTTTCTTAGTCAATCTTACTAGACAACTCTTTATTGACAATTACTTTCATTAAAATTCTTAACAAAACTTAATCAATAGCTGTTTTGGTGGCGCGGCGTAGCCGCGCCACCAAAACGTTGGTTCTTCATTAGATCGCAGATCCCTTATCAAATTTGAGTATGATTAAGTTCTTATCTCTTTTGCTAACTATCTATGCAACTTGCCTCAGAACAACGTACAAAACTTGATAACTCTGATGATGCGCTGTTCTATGACTATCCGCGCTTTGTCACCCATGTAGACGATCGCTTTATTCAGCAATTGACAGAGCTTTATCGTCAGCGATTGCAGCCCCATACAAGAATTCTTGATTTGATGAGTAGTTGGGTGTCGCATCTGCCCGAAGAGATAGAATTTGCTCATATTGAGGGACATGGACTTAATGCTGAGGAATTGGCTCGAAATCCGCGCTTAAATCATTATTTTGTCCAAAATCTCAATCAGCAACAGGTATTACCCTTTGCCGATCAATCCTTTGATGCTGTATTAAACACAGTCTCAGTGCAGTATTTGCAATATCCAGAAGCCGTATTTGCGGAAATTCATCGCATTCTCAAAGTTGGCGGCATCGCAATTATTAGCTTCTCAAATCGGATGTTTTATCAAAAAGCGATTCAAGCATGGCGGGATGCTGAAGAAAGCGATCGCACTAAGTTAGTATTCAAGTATTTTGCTTCTGTGCCGAAAGGGTTTTCCCGTCCTGAACTAGTGGCAAATGTGCCGCCCAGTTCTCCTCTTCTAGCAATGTTTGGTATGGCTAGCAGCGATCCGTTTTATGCTGTAGTAGCAACTCGTTGCGAACTTGAAAACTAAACCACCAGATTTTTTAAAAAGTGGAGCAAAGCTTCACTTTTTAAAAAATCTGGGGTTTTAATTTAGCGCAAAGCGCTATAGCAATATGAATTTGGCAAAATAGAATGACTGATGTTTTAATAATTGGCGGCGGGATTATTGGTTTAGCGACAGCGATCGCCCTTTCTCAAAAAGGCGCAAACGTGACTGTGGTTGAGCGTGATATTTGTGGACGTGGCGCGACATGGGCGGCGGCGGGAATGCTCGCACCTGAAGCAGAACGACTAGAGGGAGATCTCCTAGAATTTGGGATTCGCAGTCGGGAAATGTATCCGCAATGGATAGCGAACTTGATGCGATTATCAGGGCAAGACTGCGGCTACTGGTGTTGTGGGATGATCGCTCCAGTTTTAGAAGAAAGCGATCGCCAAGTTATTTCTCAACATCCCAAATATATTAACCGTGAAGAATCTCGTAAGCGTCAATCTGGCTTGGGAGAAGCGATTTTAGGCTCTCTCTGGTTACCTGAAGATGGACAAGTTAATAATCGCAAACTTACGCAAGCTTTATTAACGACTGCGCGATCGCTCTCAATTAAAATCCTAGAAGGCACGACAGTTTATCAAATAGTGCGTGATCAAAAGCGAGTCACACATCTTGATACTAGTGCTGGTAAATTGCAAAGCGATCGCTATGTGTTGGCAACAGGGGCTTGGACGCGATCGCTGCTGCCTTTGCCGATTAAGCCGATCAAAGGACAAATGCTTTCAGTATTTGATGGTGATCGTAAATTACAACGGGTGATTTATGCGCCAAGTTGCTATATTGTGCCGCGCCAAGATGGAACTATTGTGATCGGTGCAACGGTTGAGGATAATGGCTTCTCGCAGGGTAATACCGCCGCAGGAATTGCCCAATTATTAAACAGAGCCATTGCTGTATATCCTGCGATCGCTGATATGCAAATCACTGAAACATGGTGGGGATTCCGTCCCCATGCTCCTAATGAAGTTCCACTACTAGGGGCTAGTGATTATGAGAATCTAGTTTTGGCGACAGGGCATTATCGTAATGGGATTCTCTTCGCACCAATTACAGCTAAACTAATCACCGATTTTATGGTTGATGGCATAACCGATTCTATCTATTTGCAGTAACTTAAAAGCCATGCGAAACATGGCTTTTAAGTTACTAGAATGTAATGCGCTTGTATAAATCTCGCAAACTAATTTCAAAATTTACCGATTCCAGTTCCAGAATTGCATCTTCACCCACATAGTCGGATAAAATCCATTTACCATCAGCCTGTTTTGCATATTGTTCTATTCCATAGTCAGTTTGATCGACAAGGATATATTCTTGAAAGCTAGGAATAGAGCGATAAAGCTTAAATTTATTTTTGCGATCGTATTCTCCTGTGGAGTTAGAGAGAATTTCGACAATTAAACAGGGATTAGTAATTCCAGTTTTTTTCTCATCCGTAAAAATTGGCTGTCCTTTTACTACCAAAACATCAGGGTAAGTATAGCGTTTATGATCTGGCATCCATAGACGCATATCACTCATAAATATCTCATATTCCTGCTCTTGAATCGACAAGGGAAAAAGACGACAGAAATTAAGAGAGATTTTATTATGATTTGCGCTTGCTCCTGCCATAGGTATGATCTCTCCGTTGACAAATTCATTTTTAAACTCGGCTTTTTCTTCTAGTTCGAGATATTCATCTACGGTGTAGCGCTTAGTTGTTGCAAGTACCATGAGTTTTTAGCCTCCCAACTTTGATTCAATTATATACGAAGGTCGGAGCGAGGCTCTGCCCTTCGTAGTTTTAGAAATTACGATCGCAAGTTGCGATCACTTTATTCCAGATCGCAAAATGGAGTTCTTTATTACGCTTGCGATCGCTTCTAATTTCTAAAACTTGCGTTCCCTTAGCACTCAAAGAACTAGTAAGGCGATCGCGAAAATCTTGCCAATCTTGAATGAGCATATGTTCGCAACTATATGCCGAGATAATCGGTGCAAAGTCTAGTCCATGACTTGTTCCGAAGAATTCTTCAAAGGTATCTTCAAATTTGGAAATGGGTAGTAAATCAAAAATACCACCTCCATCATTATTGAGCAGAATTACCGTGAGTGAAATATTATATTTTTTCGCCGCTAATAATCCATTGAGGTCATGATAGAACGCTAAATCTCCACAGATGAGAACCATCGAATGATCGCATCCCCATGCTGCACCCAGCGCACTTGATAGCGTTCCATCAATACCATTTGCACCACGATTGGCTAAAACTGTAATCGGGCGATCGCTATGGAAAAATGTATCAAGATCGCGAATCGGCGTACTACTGGCTACATAGATATAGGTATCCGCAGGTAGAATCTCGGCGAGTTCTGCATAAACTTTGCCATCAAACAATTCATCAATTTCTGCAAGAGATTCGGCGATCGCATGTTCGGCGATACTCTCTGCTAGTTCAAAATCTAAGCGCCATTGTTTATCTTGCCAAATGGGTTGAGCATAATTTTCTAAGTAATTGGCTAATTGCAAGCAAAAGTTAACGGGCTGAACATTTAGCGCTTGAGTAATTCCGTGGGTCGGATCGCTATTGGTACTGCCAACGACGATTTGCTGACAGCCAATATGCTGCTGTAGCCATAGCATGTAGCTTTTAGAAGTTGGCATTGCTCCAAAACGAATCACGATTTCAGGAGCATGAGCCTTAGAGAAATTCGGCGATCGCAAAAAACTATCATAATGTCCAATTTCATCCCGACGATGCGCTCCCGTGGCTTCGATCAGCAATGGATAACCCGTTGCTTTGGCGAGTTTTCGGACAGCATCTAAAAAATCTGGGGGTGCGTCATATACACCCACAACTAGCACACCCTTAGGATGACTAATAATCTGATTTGCCATAGCCGCGATCGCATCTGTACCGAGCGATCTCATTCCCGTAATGACTTGACTATAGGCGGCTCCCGATGGGTTACCAAACATGGCTTCTGGACTGCTGAGTGCTAAATCTTCTGGCACATCATTAGCCACAGTCAAAGGTGGCATCGGATCAGCAAAGGGGAAGTTGAGGTGAACTGCACCTGCGGGGCTGTCTCCTTTGCCCATGGATATGCTGACAGAACGGCTAATTAGCGATCGCAAATAACGCAGTCGAAAACCAAGAATCTCTGGTGTTCCTACTTCAAAAAAGTAGCGAACATTCTTTCCATAAATATTAATCTGATCGATAGTCTGTCCTGAGCCACAATCACGCATTTCTGGCGGGCGATCAGCAGTCAAGACCACAAGGGGAATCTGACTATAATAAGCCTCTATAATCGCAGGATAGTAATTAGCTGCGGCAGTTCCCGATGTGCATAGTAGCGCCACAGGAGTCATTTTTACCTTCGCTAAACCTAGGGCAAAAAAGCTGCTCGATCGCTCATCAATATGCACTAAAATCTGAAAATCAGGACAGCGATCGCGCAATTCTGCAAAAGCGATGACAAGCGGCGTAGACCTTGATCCAGGAGACACACAAACTGTGCGTACACCTGAGCGATAGAGTTCTTCAGCAACGATACTTGCCCAGAGCGTATTCCGATTGGCAGTATTCATCTGATTACAGTTCCATTCTCACTAAAGTGAATGCTGTAACCCAGTTCGGCTAACATTTGCCGCAAGATCGGTAAGCTCAATCCCAAAACGTTGGTATGACATCCTTCGATTTTATCAATTAGCAATCCCCCCAATTTCTCCAAAGTGAAGCATCCTGCACAGCATAGTGGCTCGCCCGAATCCACATAGCTATCAATTTCCGCATCAGTTACTTCTGAGAAATGGACTTTAGTTACTCCGTATCGCAGAACCGATCGCTCATTGTTAGCATCAATCAAACAATGTCCTGTATAGAGTTCGCAATAATTGCCGCGCATCTTTTGCCATGTGGCGATCGCCGTTTGTTTGGAGTCAGGCTTGCCGTAAATCATGCCATTGAGATACATGATTGAGTCACAGCCAATAACTAATGCATTCTGTCCTGTAAATTCTGCGGCGATCGCTTTGGCTTTGCATTGCGCCAAGGTCATTACTAATGATGTGGGATCGCTCACCTGAATCGCCTCTTCGTCAAAGTGACTCACTCTGATTACTGGCTTGATACCAGCATTTTCTAAAATGCTCTTGCGTGTGGGCGAAGCGGAAGCAAGGACAAAAATAGGATTGGACATAGGATCTAACAAAGTAAAAAAGAGAGAATATTCAGAATCTGCGCTAACTTTCCTCTTATTTACCCTACCCTATTTTCGTTAGTGACTCATGTTACTTGTAAATCAGATGATGAATCTCTTGCTGCTAGCGAAGCAGGGCAACCACGGGGGGATTGCCCCTACCCCGATAATTCAGATTTTGTAGGGCTGCGCCCCCGTGCCAGCCCTAGACTTAGTATGATTGCAAGAATTCCATCCGCTTAAAATCAGTTAGTGATTGCCAGCATTGTCTTCTGACGATGGCTATCAACTTTTGTGGATTGATACTAAAATATACTTAGATTAAAGTTTCTTAATATTTGGGCAATCGTATCGTGCTAATCCAATCAGACTGGCTCAAAAGACTAGGAGGGCGCTCGTTTGACCTAGAGTTGGGGGCGATCGCAATAATTTATTTTGTGCAAGGAGCAATGGCAATTTCGCAACTTGCCGTCAGCTTCTTCCTTAAGGATGACTTGGGACTTAGCCCTACGGAAGTTGCCTCAATGGTTGGCATTACGATGTTACCTTGGACGGTTAAACCCTTATATGGCTTAATCTCTGACGGATTTCCTGTTTTTGGCTATCGTCGCCGCCCTTACCTATTGCTATCAAGCGTTTTAGGAATTTTTGCATGGGTAAGCATGAGTTCATGGGTCACGACTCCCTTTTGGGCGATCGCTATGATTGCGACTGGTTCCTTATCCCTTGCTTTCTCTGATGCGATTACCGATGCTCTGATTGTCCAACGCGCCCGACTAGAACCAGAAGGCGATGCAGGATCATTACAGTCCTTTAGTTGGATTGCTTCGTCGATCGGGGCAATCATCTCCGCTTATTTGAGTGGCTATCTATTAGAACATTTTGGCGCGAAATTCGTTTTTGAAATTACAGCGATTTTGCCGCTTTTGGTGGGCATTTCAGCCTTTGCGATCGCCGATCCTCCCATGTCTACAATTTTTATTGTGACTCCCGATCCTGCTCATAATTCCGCCGATGGTACACCATCATCACCGACAGAAGCATTCACAAAGCCAGAAAAGCCAGAACAGTTATCGCGAAATTCACAGATCTGGATGTCGCTCAAGTTTAACTTTATCCAATTACGTCAAGCCTTTACCAATAAGGCGATTTGGCTACCAGCCGCTTTCTTGTTCTGTTGGCAAGCTTCACCAAGTGCAGATACTGCTTTCTTCTATTTCACAACCAATGAACTGAACTTTAATCCTGAGTTTCTTGGGACAATTCGATTCTTTGGAAGTTGGGCGGGATTATTAGGTGTATGGCTATTTCAGCGCTTTTTTAGAGGTGTACCAACCCGCAAGATATTCTTCTGGACAACGATTGTCTCGACTTTATTGGGACTTACAAGTTTATTGCTAGTCACCCATGCCAACCGTTCACTTGGTATTGACGATCGCTGGTTTAGTCTTGGTGACAACTTAATTTTGACTGTGGCGGGGCGAATTGCTTTTATGCCTGTGCTGGTGTTAGCAGCGCGGCTATGTCCTGAAGGCATCGAGGCGACTTTATTTGCTTTGTTAATGTCGGTGTTGAATATTTCAGCGCTATGTTCTTTTC
This sequence comes from Pseudanabaena sp. CCNP1317, assembly GCF_034931345.1. Classification (NCBI taxonomy): domain Bacteria; kingdom Bacillati; phylum Cyanobacteriota; class Cyanophyceae; order Pseudanabaenales; family Pseudanabaenaceae; genus Pseudanabaena; species Pseudanabaena sp. CCNP1317. The sequence goes on from NZ_JAYGIF010000001.1 coordinate 115,201, forward strand.
AACTAGGAGCAGGTTTGACCTATCTATTAGGCGTTACTGAATCTAATTTTGACAATTTATGGTTATTGGTTTTAATTGCCAATCTCACCAGTCTTTTGCCATTACCTCTTTTAAAGTGGTTGCCCGAAGAGAAAAATATTAAGCAAGAAACTTCTCCTCAAATTCCTATTGTCACTACTGAAGAGGCACTCAATTTATAGCAACGCTCAACCCCAAAGATAATGACGGTAATTCGCCCCACCATTACCTTTGGGGTTTATATCCTCAGCAGAGATTGGGGCTTGGAAACCAAGCCCCTACCTATAAAAATGTAGGGATTTGGTCTCCAAATCCTCCTCCTTACAAAAGAACTAAGAGCGGCAGAAAGTGACGCTCTTAGTTCTTTTGTAAAGATAGTTCTTGATCAATGGTTTGACAGCAATCTTCGACGCTTGCGCCATTAAGCATTTTCTCGGCAAGCTTAATTAATACTGAACGCCGATCGCTTAATAAATTACGAGCATTTAATAACGCCCAACGCTCTTGGGTCATCGGATTGGGTAAATGGGAAATAGCTTGCCTTAGGCGTTGCATATCATCAATACCACCTTCAGTTTCGCCTTCGCACATCAGTTGTTCAGCCGCAATACCTGCCATATAGAGAGTACTGTAGCGATCAAGTAAATTAGCTGATAAATTGGTTGCTAAATTGCCAGAACTATTCACATCAGCAGTCTCGATTTCTACACCACCTTCGATACCCGTAAAGTTCTCATCAGCTAAGATCTCACCTAACGATCGGCCAACGATACCCGCGATCGCATATTTGACAACTTTAAATCCCAATACATGCGCCACTAGAAAATGCCCTGCTTCGTGATAGGAAACGCGCTCGCGGTATTTAGGCGATCGCGCCCTCAGCCACGCTTGAGCATAGGCTCCAAATTTCCCTTGCCAAAAGCCAACATCAAGTCCCCATATGCTAAGTAGTGTAATGGCGATCGCACTAGGAACAATTGGAGACAATCCCGCCATCGTCCCTACCAAAGACATCATCGTAATTGTAAATATGGCGATCGCCAGTAAATCTGTAGCATTAACATTCATGGCAAAGTTCAAAAATAAACCCAAGTTTGGGATGTGCTGCACTATGAAGTTGGTGAGGGAGACAAAGCCTCCCTCTGAAGAAAGTTATGACTTAAGTTTTTATGGTGGCTGCAAAACCTCCCTCCACAAGAAAATTATGGCTTAAGGTTTTGTGGGGCGGCTTTGCCTCTCTCCACAAGAAAGTTATAACTTAAGGTTTTGTGGGGCGGCTTTGCCTCTCTCCACAAGAAAATTATGGCTTAAGTTTATGTGGGGCGGCTTTGCCGCCCCACATAAACATTATGGCTTTTTAATAAAGGAACTACTGCGATTAGACTTCTTGTAGAAAGTCGCGAGGCTATCATCATCACCCACAAATCGCCAATGCCAAGGCTCATACATTACCCCTTGAGGATTATTAGGCGGGAAAGACATCTCAAATCCATATCTAGCAGCATTACTCTGTAACCACTGAAAAGCAGCAGTTTTCTCGAAATTAGTAGATAGATTGGCACTTGGAACAGCTGCATCACCGATATCTAGCGCGTAGCCTGTGTGATGTTCACTATGACCTGGAGGAGCGCTAACCTTAGCGCGTTGGGCTGGGGTTTGATTGCGTTGTTTGCTGATGTCAAAAAAGAGTTCTTGCTGCTCAGGGATCGTCCGAAAGCCTGAAATTACAACAAAATCAACCCCATCAGCCTTGGCATCAGCCTCCATTTGGAGATAACTTTTTGCTGCTGCTTCATGCAGTCGAATTTCATAACCGTCACTAGCCCTACTAATAGTGCGTAATTTATGCGCTGGAACTTCATTAAAAGCGTAATGACCAAATAAGTCTGGAGGACTGTCGTTTGCTTTAGCTAGTACTTCTGGATTTTTGCTATTAACATTGTTAGCCGTAGGAGTTGTGTTTATCAATGGTGCAACCGTGGGACTCACAGACGGTTGCACAGGCAAAGAAGAAACTGGTTGCGAACTTTCAACAGGTGTAATAATTTCTTGGGGCTGATCTGTAGCATTTGCGTTCAGGGCAAACCAGATGCGGGTGCTGACAATAGGTGATAAAAAAGCTAGGAATGCCAAACCATATGCCCACCAAGGAACTGACTGTAGCGATCGCGAAATTGAGTTAACTTTTTCAGGTTGCTTTTGGGGCGATCGATTAGGATCGCTGACTCTTTGAGCAACGGGGATATCGTTTTGGGTAGGCATAGGTATACAAACGTTTGAAGTTTTAACCAAGGTCAAATATATACTCTCTTTTCCAAAATACCAAAGATATAGCAAATCAAGTTTTGCTTAGGACATAAAACCAGAAGACGAGTGGCGGCGCTTCGCGCCGCCACTCGCCTCTGGTTTTTTGGTTTGTACTAGTTAATTTTTGTTTCGCTGTATGTCTATGCTCGCAGCTATCCGAACCAATAAATTTTCTAAAACTGTTGCCTTGCAACAGTTTTAGAAAATTTATTGGTTCAGGTTTGATTGGACTATTTCGAGAAAATTGCCATCAGGATCGCTTAAAAACAAAATTCTTTGTCCCCAAGGCATAACTTCTGGTGGCGAGATGATATCAAATAGCTTACTTTCTTGAATGCTAAGTTGCCGATCGCATATTTGCTGATAAACCTGATCGAGATCATCAACGGTCATCGATAGCAAAAATGGATTACCACTAATTATCTGCTTGCCGCGATCGCCAAATAACTTTGGCAACCAACTGCAATCATAAAGGCCGATTTTTAGTCTGCCACTATATCCCTCCACGCCATCGGGTTTGGCTGGTTTATCAAAGCTAAAGCCTAAAACATCACGATAAAAAATCAGCGATCGCGCCACATCTGACACAAATAGGGCAATGTAGTCTATTTCCATAATAAGCAATTACCGAGTAACCGAACCACAATAGATTTTTTGAAAGTGTTGCAAAGCAACACTTTCAAAAAATCTATTGGTTTGAATTTGAGCGCACAGCGTTGTAAATAGCAGCGCAAAGCACCATAACTTCTTAAATAACTGGTGTTACATGGAAGGAATTTTTGCGATAGCGTAAGTCTAGGGCTGGCACGGGGGCACAGCCCCTACAAAATCCAAAATTTACAGGTAGGGGCAATCCCCCCGTGGTTGCCCTGTTATGCTAGCAGCAAGAGGTTCATCATCTGAGTTCTAAGTAACATCAGTAAATAATTAAGTGACGGCGCGAAGCGCCCTGCCACTTAATTATTTATTTTAAGAATGCGACTAATGACTCTGCTTTTGACCATGCTGCACCACTTTTGAGAATTTCAGAAGCAAGACTGACACCTTCTGCCCAAGTACTCGCCGCACCGCCAATTCTTAAAGCTAAGCCACTATTGAGGGCAACACAATCAGTTTGAGCTTGGCTTCCTTTACCTTGCAAAACTGCCCGTAAAATATCAGCATTTTCCTGAACATTACCACCCTTCAGACTTTCGATTGGAGCAGGAGTTAATCCTAACTCTTGGGGAGCGATCGCTTCTTCCGTCACCACCCCATCACACAAAAATGAGATATCTGTCAGATCTCCTAAACCAGCCTCATCCATCCCTTCTCGACTATGGAGAACCACGGCTTGTTGGCGATCGAGTAAACGCAAAGCTTCAGCGACGGTATGGGTTAGTTGCTTATTATAGACTCCTAAAACTTGAGCCGTAGGATGAAGCGGATTGACCAATGGACCAATCAAGTTAAATACGGTGCGAACTCCTAAACTTTTGCGAATTGCACCAACCGCTTTCATCGCAGGATGCCAACTTGGAGCAAATAGGAAGGTAATCCCCACCGCAGGTAAAGCTTCATAAATTTTTTCTGTGGATGTACCAAGGTGAATCCCGATCGCTTCCAAAACATCCGCCGAGCCAGAGCGACTTGACACTGCCCGATTACCATGTTTAGCAACGGGAATTCCTGCGGCGGCAACCACAAAAGCCACAGAAGTGGAAATATTAAACGTCGATGCGCCATCGCCACCTGTACCACAAGTATCAATTAAAGGTTTAGTGCGATCGACAATGTGGCCAAATTGATCTTTAAACTTTTGCCCTTCACTCTGAGATTGCAGCACATTCGACATGGCAGCTAATTCAGAAGCCTCAATCCCCTTAAATTGTAGAGCCGTCAAAATTGCCCCCGATAGCTCTGGGGCGATCGCTCCTTCTAGCCAACCCTGCATCAGCGCTGTAGCCTGTTCGCTCATCAGGGTTTGTCTATCCATAAGCTGCTTTAGCAGTTGTGACCAATTCTGTTCCATAATCTCTTCTATATGTAGCTATTGCTTAAAAGGATACAATGCTTTAGCGCTTTGCGCTGAGATAAGAGGCACAATATTTTTGTTAAAAGTGTTGCTTTGCAACACTTTTAACAAAAATATTGTGCCTCCCTTAATTTCAAATACATGAGTTTTTTATTGATTACACCGCCTTATTTTTTTTATCAAATAGAACCATAAAAGTTTGGACAATCAATTTGAGATCGTACCAAATACTCCAATTTTTACGATACTCAATATCATAGTTAACCACTTCCCCAAAGGTTCTCACATTAGATCGTCCATTTACCTGCCACACACCAGTAATCCCTGGTCTAACATCTAGACGATTCCATTCTGTATAGCGCTCATCGTGATACTCAACTTCTAATTCATAGGAGTTAATCTCATCAAAGGTGGGAGGACGAGTTCCTACTAAGCTCATATCTCCAACTAAGACATTCCAAAATTGTGGAAATTCATCTAGACTAGTCTTCCGTAAGAATTTACCAACTCTAGTTACACGTGGGTCATCGGCATTCTTAAAAAATTTGCCACTTATTGTCGTATCATCTCCACCGATAATAGGAACATTTGAACTTGCCTCAACCTGATTCTCCACCTTGATCTTAAGTTGCTCGGCATTCTTTACCATTGATCGAAACTTCCAAATTTTGAACGGCTTGCTCAATAGCCCACAACGAATTTGCCCAAACAAAACATTACCTTTACTCTCTAGCATAATCGCAAGAGCGATCGGAACAAATAGAACAGCAGTAAAACTTAGCCCAATTAAAGAACCAACTATATCAATGATTCTTTTAATGGGATTACGTACTGAAGGATGCACAGGCACGCTAGGATCAATGTCAATGAAAGGGAAAAGAAATTTGAGAATGGGATAGAAGATTCTGAGTATAGGAATCTTTTTGAGTAATAGCTGAGTCCGAAATAGCAATAAACCAAACATCGTAATATTGCTAACTTTGGTTCTTTGGATGGAATTAGAAAATCTAAACGTGTTGCTAGTTGGCTCGACTATAAATAAATTACTAATTGAAGATAATCCAATCAAAGCACTGACAGCATCACTAACGCTCCACAAAGCTAATTGAGTCTTGTTTGCTGTAGCCATTCGTAGGCAATTGGTTAAAGCGCCTAGCCCCGCACTATCCATAACGGTGGTGTGACTCATATCGATCACAACCTTTTTATAGGATTCATCAATATTGCAAATAGATTGAAAATCAAGCAAAAATTCTCTAGCGGTAGAAAACACGAGCCGTTCAGGACTAAATATAAATGCGACTTCATCAAAGGTGACTATTGAAGCTTGTTTATAATCCCGCTTTTGCTTAGTTTTATCACTAAGACTGTCACTAACTGGGATATAGACAGCTTCGGGATACAAATTTGCGATCGCCTTACTTCTCACCACAATGAGGTCAAGCACTCTTAATTTCATGAGTACCCACGCTGGTAAACCTATTTTTTGAAAGCGCGTTTTCGATTCGATAAAAACGACTTTACTCCCACACAAAAACTTAGCAATTAATAGATAAGGAAGAGAAAACCCTGAACCTGTAGAAATAACTAGATCTGGTTTATAGCGCGGTACGGCTCTAAAAGCTAGAACTAAATTACGAATAATATTTAGTAAGTTATCTTTTATAGGAACGTATCCCCAATAACGATCACTATCTTCGATCTCGCGCTCAGTGATACTGGTTCGTACTGATATCCACAGACGCTCGTTATAGTTTTCCCAAAAGCCTTGGAGGCTTTGCATATAGCGAAAGTATCCTCCCGCAGCACAAACAAGCATCAACTTTTTTTGAGATTTATATCGATCTTTTAAATATTCACATAATTGAGCCTCGGATACTTTAGAGCTTACCGAGGATGTCTGTCGTAATTTGATAAATTTGACTAGATCCCCAGGGGATCTAGCGATCGGAATGCCTCGACGTTCAAAGTCATCAGCAACTTCCATTTGATGATTATCAATAAATTCTCTGAACCTATGTAAACGAGGTACAAGAACATAAGGCGTGTCTTTATCTTCTAAAAGTTGGGCAATATCTTCATCACAGTGACTAATGATTAAGTTAGAGCTTTCTACAAAATTCAAAAATTCTTGCTCAGACAAATTTCGATAAGCTTTAGCCCCATCAGGTAAATGCGTTGAAGCCCCATATTGTACTAATACATCTTCGTTAATTAGTTGGTATTTAGACAACAATTCTATCCAATGCATTAGCGCGTTAAATTGATATTGTTCTGTCCCAACTGTGATTAAAAGCATGTCTCAAGCCTTACTACATCAAAACTAAACAACTTTCAGCATTTCTAGTATTCTATACCTAGAGAGTTATAGTAACGCTAAAGTTGACTAGCTGAGTCTATCAAACATTACAATAACAAATAAAATAATTATAAAAGCCTCAAGTTTATGACAAAAGCTATTTGGAATGGTGTTGTTCTTGCAGAAAGCGATCGCTGCGAAGTGGTTGAGGGTAATCAGTATTTCCCTGCGGATTCACTAAATATGGAATATTTTAAACCTAGTAATACTCATACAACTTGTGGTTGGAAGGGTGTTGCTAGCTATTACAGTATCGAAGTTAATGGCGAAACCAATAAGGATGCGGCTTGGTACTACCCTGAGCCAAAGGATGCTGCTAAGCAAATCAAAGGCTACATCGCTTTTTGGCGGGGTGTAAAAGTCCAGTCTTAGAAAACAAACGCGCTTGGCGCGTTTGTTTTTATTTGTTTAGAAGCCCTACGAGCTTGGCGCGTGGGGATTTGTTTTTTATGAGTTAATAGCCTTGATATGAGCTTGGCGAGACGTAGGTGAGTTCACTCGATATATAGCGCTACGGGGTAAGACCCGCAAAACTTCCTCGGTTGTGGTTATACCAGCGTTTAATTTGTCGATCGCGGCAAGTCGGAATGAATTAAAGTCAATTTCATTAAGATAACGATTCATTTGGGTGATTGTCCCTTCATAAATCATTTGCCGAAAAGCATCATCAATATCAATCAATTCAACAACAGCTTCTCGCCCAATATAACCAGTGAAAAAACATTTTTCACAACCTTTACCTTTGCGCCAATGACTGGGATCAATATCATCACGATCCAGTCTCAGGGCTTGCAGTTCCGACAAGGCAGGATAATGGGGCGATGAGCAATGGGGACAGTTTTTGCGAATTAGTCGCTGAGCGACCACACCCAATAAAGCATCACTAATCAACCCTGGATCTGGTCCTAAATCTTTGAGGCGTGGGATGGCGCTAGCGGCATCGTTCGTATGCATTGTTGATAATACCAAATGCCCAGTTAGCGCCGCTCTGACGACAGTTTCCGCAGTTTCGGGATCGCGAACTTCACCCACCATTACAATATCGGGATCTTGGCGTAAAATCGCCCGCAATCCCGCCGCAAAGGTCATGCCTGCGGGTTCACAAACTTGAGTTTGGGTGATATTTGGCAAGATGTATTCAACGGGATCTTCAACGGTGATTACGTTTACATGTTCTTGGGCGATCGCTTGCAGGCTGGTGTAAAGAGTACTGGTTTTACCTGAACCCGTGGGGCCAGTCATGATAATGAGTCCTTGGGGTTGTCGTAGCCAACTGTCATAAATTTTGAGGGTGCGATCGCTAAATCCTAAACATTCTAAATGATTAGAAAAAGGATTGTCACGGGGCAACAATCGAATTACTGCTTTTTCACCACAGACACAGGGTAAAGTACTCACCCGCATATCTAGATTGAGGTGTAGACTTTCTTCACTGGTGTATTCTTTACCAATGCGTCCGTCTTGAGGGCGACGACTATCGGCGATATCCATATCCGACATCACCTTGAGGGCGACAATCATTTTGCGGCTGATTTCAAGGGGCAGGGTTTTGATGTCACGCAAAATACCATCAATGCGAAAGCGAACTCGTAAACCTGTGGGCGTTGGCTCTAGGTGAATGTCACTGGCACGATGCTGCAAAGCGATCGAGATCAGGGCATTAATGCGACGAGTTTGATCGACAGCTTGCGCTAGATAGAGGTCAGTCACTTCGCCAATATCAACCTGCTCAGTTTCTCCGGTGAGAGGATTGATCGCCTGCGCTGAATGAATCTGATTAGGATTAGGAATATTTTGGCGACGGAACCATTTGCGATAGCTATCGGTAGTAATCCTGATCACTCTGATCTCAGTCAAGGTGCGATCACTAATCAGCTTGATTTGGTCATCATTGAGAGCTTGGGGACTACCAATATAAAAACAATTTCGCCATAGTAGTAATGGAATTACGGGCTGCAAGATACTACGGTCTTCAAATTCGCGAAAAAACCGATGGGTTAGATCTTGGTCAAGCCAAGCCAAATGCACATTGCCTTCAATATCTACTAAAAATCGTAATGCTTCTTCGCAGGTTGCAATGTTGCCATGACGCAGTCTTTTCCAGACTGATTCCCCTACTGACTGCCCAGATGTTTGACTCATATTGTGTAAGCTCTGTGTTAGAACCTTTCCCTATTTTAATAATAAGGGCTTTGCCCTAATCACAAAACGGCGCTGCCGTTTTGTGATTTTCAAATCATTACTGGGTTGGTTTTTTAATTCATTTGGTCGTATTTTTTATTGAACATTTTCTTAGCTTGATCGTAAATCTCGACTGTAATTGGCGAGAAACTATTATCTTGAGCATATTTTTCAATCTTTTTACGGGCAAAAGGACGCACAAAAAAAGGAATATCTTTTAGCTTAGCTTCAGCTTCGGCAGTCCATACAATCTTTTCGCTCATTGGTTTTTATAGTCTATTTGGATTTTTAGTTTTACTTAAAGTTTAACCTAGCGATCGCGATCGCCACTCTAAAAACCAAAAGGATAGTTGGGGCTTTGCCCCAACTATCCTCTTATAGCTATATCTTCAAATCTACAGTAAATCCTTGCAGTAGATGGGCATAATTAATTACAAACCCAAACCCGTAAAGTTGCGCCCCTGCGGGGCGCAACTTTACGGGTTTGGGTAATTTATTCTGCACAGGTACTTATTAGGATATTCCGACGATATTTGTCTTTTGAGTTATTACCAAGTAGCCAGAATCTCCAAGGTTTCGTCGCACCAATCGATCCAACCTTTTTCAAAGTTGATCCCTCGTCGGAGTGTTAAGTAGGCAAAACGAGACTCTTTAGGACAATCTTGAGGTGAACTAAAAAAGTTACGCTCGATCGCCTGATAAATTTCCAGTTGTTGTTGATGCAGTTGACGATGATCTTTAATTTTTTGGGCGATCGCCTCTTCAGGAATTAAATATCCTGCATAAATTTTAAGCAAAAATTCATCTTTTACAGATGCAACATCGCTAGATTGCAGTAGCCATATTTTTAGATGCGACAAACCTAGATCTGTAACAGAAAATATCTTTTTGTCTGGTTTTCCCTCTTGGGCGATCGCTTCGGCAGAGATAAGACTTTGCTGCTCCAGTTTGGTTAGCTCTCGATAAATCTGTTGGTGCGTGGCTTGCCAGAAAAATCCCACCGATCCATCAAATTGTTTGGCGAGGTCATAACCACTTTTGGGTTCCTGAACCAGTGAAACCAAGAGAGCGTAAGCAAGGGACATGTTTTTGGAAATCAACGATAATGAAGGTTGACATATGCACTTAGTTGAGTATACATTATTCAACATATTCAATTTAGTGCATATTAGCTTAATTGAATATTATAGGCAATTCAAAAAAACAGGGCTTCGACTTCGCTCAGCTGACGGTATAAGCTAGCTGAGCGAAGTCGTAGCCCTCCACAAACTATTGAAGATTGCCATAACATCTCACTATCTTGTTACAGGAGACTAAAATCATGGATGCTTCTCAGGATGGACTTCACGTTATTTTTGGTACGGGCGCATTGGGTCTGGCGATCGCGTGTTTATTCCTGCAATTCAAGGCAAGACTGCCGAAGCGATCGGCAACTTGGATTTGCCACACACCTATACAAATATTCGAGATTTTGCGAGAGCGATGATCATTTTGGGAGAACGAGACGATGCGATCGGGCAAGTCTGGCATGTTCCCAACGCGCCCACGATTTCCACAAGGGAAATGTTAAATATTCTCTTTGAGGAATTGGAATTGCCAGCAAAAATGAATGGCATGGGCAAATTGATGATGCGAATCGGTGCTGTTTTTATTCCTGAAGCGGCGGAATCAATCGAGATGATGTATCAGTTTGAGAATCCCTTTGTTGTTGATAGTTCTAAATTTGTCAAGACCTTTGGTGATATTGCCACACCACATCGTGAAGCAATTCGCCATACAATTGCGTGGTATCGCCAATATCTATCGCAAGCAGAACAGGAACTAGTTAAAAGTAAAGCTTCCCAATCTGCTCAGAAGATTGCTACAAAAATTTAAAGCAAATTCCCAGCACAAGTCTATGAGAATCATTGATCCGAGCCAAGTACCCAGCCGAACAGGAAGTAACTATCCCGATCACTTCAAACCAGTAGTTGCTGGACGTGAAAAAAAGCGTTTAGGTGAGGCAGCAGGACTAAAAAACTTTGGCGTAAATTTGACTACCCTGCCCCCAAAATCTCGATCTGCGCTCCGTCATTGGCACACAAAACAGGATGAATTTATCTATGTGCTATCAGGAGAGCTAACCCTGATTACCGATGCAGGAGACTCAATTTTACAAGCGGGACAAGCGACAGGATTTCCTGCGGGTGAGGCTAATGGGCATTGTCTCTATAACCATAGTGACGAAGTTGCTACTTATCTAGAAATAGGCGATCGCACTCCTGATGATTCTGCAAACTATCCCGATGATGATCTGATTGCGATCGCTTCAGAACAAGGCTGGCAATTTACTCATAAGAATGGAATTCCTTATCTCTCTTAATCACTGATGTTATGTGGAACGCACATGATGAATCTCTTGCTGGTAGCGAAGCAGGGCAACCACGGGGGGATTGCCCCTACTCCAAAATTTAAAGATTCTCGTAGGGGCTGTGCCCCCCGTGCCAGCCCCAAACCTATGCCATTATAGGAATTCCTTCCACGTAACATCAATTAATCAATAGAAATTTATTCATTGGAAAATATCATGACTACAACTACGAAAAGACAAGCATCTTGGGCAAAGGCGATCGCAAGATCAGCGACAGAATTTCCCCTTACCCAACTCTCAACTATTTCTGGCAAGATTCCTGAATCACTCAAAGGTTCTCTTTATCGTAATGGTCCCGCACGATTGGAACGTGGTGGATTAAAAGTAGGACATTGGTTTGATGGTGATGGCGCAATTCTTGCCGTGCATTTTGCCGAAGGACAATCTCGCGCTACCTATCGCTATGTGCAAACTGAAGGATATTTAGAAGAAGAACGCGCCAATAAATTCATTTATGGCAATTACGGGATGGTTGCCACTGGCTCATGGCTACAACGTTTCGGTAAATCAACTAAGAATGTGGCGAATACTTCCGTTTTAGCATTACCTGACAAGCTGCTTGCCCTTTGGGAAGGTGGCTTACCCCATGCTTTAGATTTGGAAACTCTCGAAACCTATGGTTTAGAAGATCTAGAAGGACTAGAAAATCGTTTGCCCTATTCGGCTCATCCGAAGCGTGATCCTCTAACAGGCGAGATTTTCAATTTTGGACTTTCCTATGGCAAGAATGCCACGTTGCATATTTACCGTAGCGATCGCACAGGTAAGCTGCTTAAAAAGAATCAGGCAACTTTGCATGGAATACCAATGATTCATGACTTTGTACTAGCTGGAGATTACCTAATCTTTTGCGTACCACCTTTACGGATGAATCCATTTCCTGTGCTGCTAAATTTACAGAGTTATAGTGAGTCATTGCAATGGAAGCCCCAAGAAGGGACTGAAATTCTAGTATTCAATCGTCATAATCTTGAATTGGTTAGTCGCAACGTTGCTGAGCCTTGGTTTCAATGGCATTTTGGTAATGGTTATAGCGATCGCGATGGCAATGTAGTCTTTGATTTAATCCGCTATCCTGATTTCACTACCAATCAGTTTCTCAAGGAAGTTGCTTCAGGGCAAACTAAAACTAAAGCCAAAGGTACTCTCTGGCAAATGCGACTCGATCCGAAAACAGGTGAATTTCTCGAAGCTTCGCAATTGGTAGATCGCGGTTCTGAGTTTCCTAGTGTGGCTCCTTCACAAGTAGGTCAAGACTCTCGCTACACCTATCTCTCAATTCAGCGTCCTGATGCGGTGATTAATCAAGAGCTATTCGGTGCGATCGCTCGTTACGATTACCAAACCCATACCCTGATCGAAGCGGATCTGGGTGCAAATTGCTATCCGATGGAGCCATTATTTGCCCCTGACTCCACCAATCCCGATCGCGGTTATGTAATTACGGTGGTCTTTGATGGCGATCGCCAATGTTCGGAAGTATGGATTTTTGATAGCGATCACTTAGATAGCGAACCGATTTGTCGTTTAGCTCTGCCCAGTATTGTGCCAATGGGTTTTCATGGCACTTGGCGATCGTAGCAAGAAAAAAAGAGGTGCAAAGCACCTCTTTTTTTCTTGTATATACAGTGAGTAGCTATAGCTATAGCTACTCATGGCGTTGCCAATTTTGACGATAGATTAGCTCTAACTGATTGCCAAACTTCATAAATAGCTTGCTTTGCTGATCTTGAAGTGCCAAAAATAAACGGTGAAATGCCGAAGCAAAAATGGCAATAATTAAACCTGCCGCAGTTGTAATTAGCGCCTGTCCGATCCCTTCGGTTAGCGATCCCGACTTCGTATTAGCCGCAACATCACCAATTTTGAGAGAACCAAAGGAACCAATCAGCCCTGTCACAGTTCCTAACAGTCCCAACAAAGGCGCGAGTGTAATCACCGCTTCCAGTAATTTCTCACCCTTGAGCATTCCTGCTAGTTCTTCATCAGCCGTACTTTCAAGCGCGAGGCGAAAAAGCTCAGGTTCAGGATTTTCTAAAGCTAGAGGAGCATGTAAAAACCTTGCCACAGGGACTTTTAAGGATTGCTCAGCCGCCACTGCGGCGAGTTTTAAATCTTGACGAGCGATCGCCAAAATATTCTCAGCAGTTTTTTGTTCTTGCTTAATGATGTCGAACCAAAAAATGAGCCTCTCCATGATCCCAGCCAAAGCAAACACCGATAGGGCGATGAGTGGATACATGACTGGTCCACCCGCCTTGATCAACTCAATCACTGGGATTCGACTCCTTTTCTTCACGTTCACGGCTGAGTTGATTGATGAGGGACAGCACCTTAACACCACGTTCAAAGGAGCGATCTTCATGGAAGACGACTTCAGGCACACGGCGCAAGGCTAGTCTTTGACCAACTTCACGCTTGATAAACCCCGTAGCTGAAGCCAAGGCTTCCATAGTTTGCTGTCTTGCTTCCTCAGTACCGTAAATACTGACAAAAATTTTCACATGTTGGAGATCGCCTGATAGTTCGGCATCGGTGACACTGACCATGCCCATACCAACGCGATCGTCTTTAATATCTTTGAGCAACATATTGCTGACTTCTCGCTTAATTAATTCAGCAACACGCGCAACTCGTCTTGTAGTAGCCATAGATTTGTACTTATCACAGTAAACTTTAATTTTTGAATTTGTTGCCCTCATCCCTGTAGGAGATCCCATGTACATATCAAGTCTCTCTGTCTATGTTTGAGGGTTTAGATCTCCCCCAGCCCCCCTTAAAAAGGGGGAAGAAGAAAATTCTCCCCCCTTTTTAAGGGGGGCTGGGGGATCAATAGTAACTCACGCTATAGCTGATAACTTGGTGAACATCGTAGCCCAAAAGCAGAGGGGTGAGGGCTTGGAGCCTTTTATCATAGGCTTTCGTAATGCCGACAATCTTGACAGGGACCACTAGGATTGATCGCACAGCGAATATACGGCGATCGCGCATTGTATTTGCAGCTAACCTTGCCAATCACATAACCAAAGCCATCAATGCAGGTCATATCAGCAGGGGGTAAGGCTTTTAGGCTTAGGGTTACAGGAGTTACATTTACAGCGGAATTTATTCGCCGATAATGATCTTGGGTACGGTGAAGTATCCATAAAGACAGGATTGGAGGTGCTACACCCACTAGTAAGATAACGACGATATCTAACATATTGCTTAACATGGTGATATTTCAACATGCGGCGAAGTATTGGACAAATCGAGTTTTGCTAAACCTATGCTAAGCGATGTCTAGTCCTAGCATAGCTCTTAATACTAGTGATACACCAATAAATCCACTAACGATCGCTGTAATCATAGCGATCGCAGTTAGGGGTTGTTTGAGTAATGGAATAATTGGGGCAATTACCACAGACAGGACTCCGCCAGTAATTAGTGCTAAGAATTTAGGATAGCGGAGCAGATTTTGAATAAAGTTTTTCATAGGTTTGAATATCAATAAGACAGGCTGAGACAAATAGCCTACATCCTATTGAATATAGGGTGTAGTTTTAATTTTTTGGTAGTTTTATTAATTACATTAACTTTTGTAGGTCACTATCAACATAAAAAATATCTGTTAAATTAGCGTCAGTTCGACGAAAGCGAAAAATGGTAAGAATCGCTAAGCGATTCTTACCATTTTTCGCCATTTGCGGCGTGCTTCGCACGCCACAAATGGCTATATCGAACTCACGTTAAATTATGTGACAACAAGACAGAGTATCCGCTACCGATGAAACTTTAGGAACTCTTGACAGACTTTACAAATTTTATAATCCCATCATCAAAAACCTTGCTATGCAACGCTTTTGATGATGGGATTTGAGAGTCAAAGTCTGTTTGAAATTATCCCGATCTCACATTACTTACGATTGAAAACTTCTAAGGTTTGACGACTAAACTCACGTAGGTTTTCAACTCCATCTTCCATTGGCATCTTTTCACCAAAAAATTGCCAGTTATCCACCGTCGAAAATCGCCAACATTCGCCCTTATAGTCATGTCCACTAGCTTCAACCCCGATCGCGCGTAAATCTCCATCGACAGGATCTTCATATAGTCGAATTTGGAAAAGAATGCTACGAACCTTGAGCCGCCAGCTCACCCCTGGGAAATGGAAGCCGACATCAATCGAGTCTGGATCGAGTAATCTGCGTGTATCGGAATTATTTAGCCAAGGTTTCAAATCAGAGCGTGCGGCTGGGTAAATAGCTTTAAACAAATTGACAATCGTGGCGATTTTGATCGCTACTTCCACATTTCTAGCTTGTTCAGCAGCATTCACGGGCAGTACCCTCACATAAAACCTACAAAACGAAGATTTATCAGCTAGCAATCCCAAATTGAAAAATGGCTACGCCATTTCTTAATTTAAAAACCCTTACTGGGTTTAGACTTTGATTCACAAAAGTGTGGCCACACTTTTGTGAATTGGTATAGTCACTGATCTTAGCATTTGCCAACAATAAACCCTATTAACTCGCGATCGCTGTAGCAATTCTGACTATAAAGCCAATTTTATGGATTTTTCGCCTCAGCGCAGCAAATCTCTCAATTGCTTCTGGTAGTTACTAAATCAGGAATAGACTCAAAGTTTGGTAGGACAGATGGATCAAGACTTAAGCGATCAAGTAACTTGGCAAACTCCTTGCAACATTGGGCTGAGCTTTGCAAGATTTGCTTTTGTGAAAACTTGATCATGATCCAGCCTGAATCTACTAAAAAGCGATCGCTAAGATCCTTTTGCATTAGATTTGCCGCACTTTCTGAATCTGCAATAATCTCGATCGCAATATGCACATTCAACGCAGGATCAATATAGGTCAAAGCAGGAACCCAATCATGGTTAATGCTAGGAATATAAATCTTGACACCTTGATAGAGCGTTCCCGATAAATACTGTTGGAGAGTCTTTCCAAAATCATAAATAGCCGATTGATCGCGATCCGTAGGCTTACGACTCTGGGCTAAGGCGATCGCATTTTCGACGGTCGGAATCTTGGCAAAGAACTTCTGAAATTGCTGATGGCGAAACTCAAGGATACGTTCAGGCGCATGGGAGATCGCCAATTGTTGCTGATAACTAACCTCTTCGCGGGAATAAGCTTCTAGCTTTGCGAAATAGTTTTGCAGTTGATTTTGATGGTTTTGATATCGTTTTTTGTAAGTGAGAAACTGATATCTGATCCTTAACACAATCGCTACTGTTCCCACGATCAGCATCATTATCCCTAACTCTTTGACAACGGCGGTTACTATTGCTACTAGGACAATCAAACCAAAGCTCAAGGCGATCGCTTCTTGAATTTGAATTGGCGTGGGCTGTTGATTGGAAGGCAACCTTGGCAAGGACATACTTAGCTTGGGTGCAACAGGCTTAGACTGAGCAATGCGCTGCACTTCTGGAGGAATAAGAATAGTAGGAAACTGACGCATTGATTAGGTAGCCTGAAAGAGCGATTAAATTTAATTAACTGAATATTACTTAGAACAAAGATATTCCTAATGTTTCAATGTCAGGTTGATAGAGGGTTTGGAGACCAAGCCCCTACAGAATTTGTACAGGTAGGGGCTTGCTCTCCAAGCCCAAATCTCAGCTTTTACATAACATGAGTTAATTAAATGTAATTCTTACAGTGCTTTGAGAGATTTGCAAGCTGCTAACAAGAGGGGGGGGCGCTATACGCCCCCTCTTGATCTAGGCATTAACATACTTGATGCACTAAATCTCTAGAACCCCCTCTAGCTCCCCCTTGGAAGGGGGAGAACTTAGACTTCCCCCCTTCCAAAGGCTTCCATGTACACACAAGTCTCTCTGTCTATGTTTGAGGGTTTAGATCCCCCCAGCCCCCCCTTAAAAAGGGGGGAGAATTTTCTTCTTCCCCCTTTTTAAGGGGGATTGAGGGGGATCATTAGTAACTCATGCTCTAGCTGATGACTTGTGTGTACACCGTAGCTTCCAAGGTGGGACTAAGGGGGGATTTTTTGCATGGTGTGTCAAGATATTAATGCTTTTATCTAGGCATTATCTAGTCCAGGAATCGATCGATATAGCTGGATATACTTCTCTGCGGAAGATTGCCAACTGAAATTATTACTCATGCCACGTTCTTGCAATAGTCGCCATGCATCGGTATAGCGATAGCTTTCCCATGCACGTACCATACAGGTATACATATCCAATGGCTCGTAACGATCAAAACTAAAGCCTGTACCTGTCTGCCCAATTGGATCATGGAAAGATACAGTATCCACCAATCCGCCAGTACGACGAACAATTGGTACACAACCATAGCGCAGGGCTATTAGTTGGCTCAGACCACATGGCTCAAAGCGACTAGGCATCAAAAAGGCATCGGAACCAGCATAAACCCGATGGGAAAGTGCTGAGTTAAATAGGATCTGTGCCGACATGCGCCCAGGATAGCGAGAGGCAATTTGCCAGAGTTGTGATTCGTAATAACGCTCACCTGTTCCTAAAACTACAAATTGAGCATCGGTATATGCCAAGAAGCGCTCTAAAGTTTGCAGCAGTAGATCAATACCTTTTTGTTCTACTAAGCGTCCGACCATGCCAATCAAGAAAGTTGCAGGATTTACGGCTAGCCCTAACTCTTTTTGCAAAGCAATTTTGTTTGCCATGCGATCGTCAAGGGTTCCTACAGAATAGTTCTGCACCAAAGATTGATCGGTGGCGGGATTTTCTAGCTCGGTATCGATGCCATTTAAAATTCCCCAAGGCTTCAGGAACGATAGTAAGCCCTCTAGCCCTTCCCCATAGGTGGGTGTACAGATTTGCTGAGCATAGGTTGGAGATACTGTATTCACGCGATCGGCATACTTGATACCTGCCGCCATGGTGTTATGGGCATCCATATACCAAGGAGTCCAAGTAATTTTATCGAGGAACCATTTCCAAGGACCTTGATAGGCAAGGTTATGAATCGTGAATACTGTGCCAATGTCAGATACTTGGTGCATCCACACAGGGATCATGCCTGTATGCCAATCATGACAGTGAATAATATTTGGTTTCCAATAGTTCCATGCAAATTCGGCGACGGCATTGGCAAACATGGTGAACCGCCAATCTTCATCTTCACCACCGTAAACGCGAGCAGGAATAAATGACCCATGCCCCATTAAGTACAAGGGCACATCTGTACCCGGTAAAACGGTTTCAAAAATATCAAACTCCTGAAACATGGCATAGCCTTTCCATTTCCATTCAGGGTTTTCCTTGAGTTTGTCTGGGATTACGCCGTAGTAAGGCATGATGATCCGCACGTCATGTCCCATCTTCTTGAGAATCGGAGGGAGTGCACCCACCACATCGCCCATGCCACCAACTTTGGCAAGAGGTGCAACTTCAGCCGCCGCAAATAAAATTTTCATTTGTTGATCATTACTCGTATGTCAGGCTATCTAAATTATTTTCAGGCATATAGCGATCGCTACAGCAGTAATTTTTACAAGCGTAGCTTGAGAGTAAAAAAAGAAAACCCACTGCTTGGGTTTTCTTTTGGATGATCGACGCGATCGCTACAGCAGTAATTTTTACAACGTGGCTTGAGAGTAAAAAAGAAACCCCAAGGAGTGGGTTTTCTTTTGGATGATCGACGCGATCGCTACAGCAGTAATTTTTACAAGCGTAGCTTGAGAGATAAAAGAAACCCTACTTCGTGGGGTTTCTTTTGTTGATCGTTGTATCTATAGCTATAGCCACCTGTATCAGGACAAATCAAAACCCAAGTAGTGTGAGGCGGCGCTTCGCGCCGCCTCACACTACTTGGGTTTTATGTCCTAACAAGAATGGCGACAGCTATAAAAGTAAGGGCAATTCACTTACTTTTATAGCTGTCGCATAATTTCTTGGCAAAAAGAACTTGTAAAACCAGTTCTTTTCGATTTATTCAGCGATCGCCCCTTCGTCTTGATGGTTATCATCATCTTTGGGAAGCTCTAAGCAATAGCCAGCCCCATATACAGTTTTAATATATTTAGGATGGCGAGGATCTGGTTCTAACTTGGTGCGTAAATGGCGAATATGCACACGGATAGTCTCGATATCATCATCGGGTTCATAGCCCCAGACTTCTTTGAGAATCTCACTAGGCGATACGGTCTGACCATGACGCTGTAACAAACAATGCAACAACTCAAACTCTAAATGAGTTAACTTGACGGTTTTATTAAACCAAATCGCCTCAAAGCGCTCAGGTACGAGCGTCAAGGAACCAAAGATTAAAATTTCACCATGCTTAGCAGTGTCAATAATCCGATTAGTACGGCGTAGTAAAGCACGTACTCGCGCTAGCATCTCTTCCAGCTCAAAGGGCTTGGTCAGATAGTCATCTGCACCAGCATTAAATCCTTCGACCTTATCTTGGGTCTGCCCCATCGCTGTGAGCATCATTACAGGAATTTCTTTAGTCCGTTCATCACGGCGCAATCTTTGACAGACAGTAAACCCATCTACTCTAGGCAGCATCAAGTCAAGGATGATCATGTCAGGTATTAACTGAATGGCGAGTGCTTGTCCTTTGATACCATCACTCGCTTGACTGACTTGATAGCCAGCATGTTCGAGGTTCAGCGTCACCATCTCAGAGATTATCGGATCATCATCAATCAAGAGCAGCCTAGGCATCATTAGTCAAAGTTCCATCTATACGATTGGATTACGATTTGTTAAATAATATATATCATTACGATACATAACGAGTAAAGGTGACGCAGTCCTCAAAATAGAGGAACCAAATTTTTTGTGGCGCGGCTAAGCCCCGTCACAAAAAATTTGGTTCCTCTATCACGATCGCCAAAAAATTTCTGGCTAAAGGAGTAGTAGGTACAGAGTATCAGCCGTTTGCAGTCGTTTGAATGATGATGACCACAAAAACAAGCTAAGTCGGGCTTTAACTCTTACAACATTACTCATACAATATATGAAGATATGTAAAAATTGATTTAATATTTAATACTGGTTTATTCGCATGAGCCTTCCAACTACTTCTGTCACCGAACTTTTTGCACCAGTCAAAGATGACTTGCGTATGCTCACGGATAATCTGAAGCAGTTGGTTGGGGCAAGACATCCAATTTTGTATGCTGCTGCTGAGCATTTGTTTGAAGCTAAGGGCAAGAGTATGCGCCCCGCACTGGTCTTATTGGCTTCACGGGCGACCATGAGCGATCGCGATATCACCTCACGCCATCGCCGCCTCGCGGAGATCACGGAAATGATCCACACTGCAAGTCTGGTGCATGACGATGTGATTGACTCGGCTGACCTACGGCGCGGTATGCCAACTGTGAATAGCAGTTTTGGTAATCGCATTGCGGTATTAGCAGGAGATTTTCTGTTTGCTCAAGCATCTTGGTATCTTGCCAATTTGGATCATCTGGAAGTCGTTAAGCTTTTGTCAAAGGTAATCACTGATTTTGCCGAGGGTGAAATTCGGCAGAGCTTGACTGCATTTGATAGCGATTTGACCTTAGAGGATTATCTAGAAAAAAGTTTTTATAAAACGGCTTCGCTTATGGCGGGTAGTGCTAAGGCTGCGGGGGTGTTGAGCGGTGTCAGTCAGGTACAGGCTGAGCAATTATTTAACTTTGGTAAGCATTTTGGCATTGCTTTTCAAGTTGTCGATGACATTCTTGATTTCACCAGTTCTACTGAGACTTTGGGTAAACCTGCTGGCTCTGACCTCAAGCAAGGTAATTTGACAGCACCAGTGTTATTTGCGATAGAGGAATTTCCACAGTTGCGCGGCTTAATCGAAAGAGAGTTTAGTGAAGTGGATGATCTCGATAAGGCTTTAGAACTAGTGAATAAAAGTGAAGGTATTTCGCGATCGCGTGACCTTGCGAAGAGTCATGTTAAGTCTGCGCTAACTGCGATCGAGTGGTTGCCATCTTCTGCGCCTAAGCAATCCCTCATCGGTTTAACTAACTACGTTCTAGATCGCTTGTATTAGAAATTGTGAGCATAACGCTTTGCGCTAACCTCCCTAATGTTGGCATTGATAATGTTGGCATTGATATAGTTACTCTCCAAATCTCTAATACCAATTCACCAAAGTATTAAGTAATTAGACATACAGCCCTTTGCGCTCAAACCCAAACCAAGAAAAAACTTGAAAGCTTTGCAAAGCAACGCTTTCAAGTTTTTTCTTTTGGTTCGTTTGATTGATAATTGCTGTAAGTAAACTAAAACCCTAGAAAGCTATCCCGCCTGCGTAGCGGGCGGGACAGCTTTCTAGGGTTTAATTATGGTGAGCTACCTATCACACTTTTGTGAATTAACCCGAACTGCGGTTAAATATATTGTTTTAAAACTCAATGATATTCTTCTCACTCGTACTAGTACCAGAGAGATCAAGATAATTAACCTCAATCTGTTTACGGATTTCGGCTTTACGTTGTCTTGCTTCCTTAACTTTGGCTTGACACTCATAACCAAATGCGGGATTAGCAATCACATCAATACTTTGATATTTGCTCAACCAATCCTTTTCATGTTTCTCGCACATGATGTATTGAATCTTCGCGATCGCAGTTCTCACAACAATCTGGGGGCGCAATAAACCGATACGCGAATTTTCATCGAGCCAAAGCAGATGCTGCAATTGCTGGGCAACTTCCTCTTGCTCAGCACAGAGAATCTGTAATTGCTGAACTAGATGATCAGGATAGGGTTCTTCAGCAGCAAGGGAAGTTTTGTTCTCTTGAAGCAGATTGAGAATTGTTTGCCAAAGATAGCGATGATTGGATTGCGTAAATTCAATATTCTCTTCTTCAGCAATCTCTTGATATAGATAAGCGCGGTGTTGGGGGAAATGCAGATAGATTTGCAAAAGTTGAGTTTCGGCAATATGCAGCGAATTTGTAGTCGTTGTCAGCGAAGGAGCAGGTTTATTGCTATTCCAGCGCGTATTCCGTAATTGGCGACGGAGATCTTGCTCCAAACGCAAAGCTAGATAGGAATTGCCTTGAGATAGTTTCTGAGCAGAAGTATGGATGTAATGGGTGCGAAAGAAGGAATCAACGGGTAGATTATTGAGCAATTGCGCGATCGCTTGACTACTCTTTTGAAAACGATCAGCTTGATTAAGATCTTGCCCTGTAAGGATTTGATCAATCTGCCAATCGAGAAACAATGGTGCATTTGTCAGCAAATCCCGATAAGCTTCAGCACTATGTTGTTTGAGATATTCATCGGCATCCTTGCCATCGGGCATCGTCAACACCCGCAATTGCACTGTGCCATTAAAAACTAATTCCTTAAAACCTGCGATCGCCTTTTCCGCCGCCGTAATTCCTGCCTTATCCGCATCAAAATTTAAAATTACATTCTTCGATTCGCTATAGCGCAGTAACTGCTTCATTTGATCGGCATTAAGCGCTACACCCATTGTGGCGATCGCCTGTTCAATTCCCGCTTGATGTAAAGCGATCGCATCAAAATAACCCTCCACCACAATCGCCTGATCAGATTTAGATATAGCATCTCGCGCCTTATCCATCGCAAACAGAACCGTACCCTTACTAAAAAGTTCTGTTTCAGGTGAATTTAAATATTTTGGTTCTTCATCACCAAGCGATCGCCCACCAAAGGCAATCACTCGCCCACGAGTATCGTGAATAGGAATCATTAAACGATCGCGAAAGCGATCGTAAAATCCATTACCTGTTTTGCGCGGAACTACTAAACCTGCTTCTTCTACTAAACTGACAGGAATCTGTTTTTGCTGCACCAGATATCCCATTAAGGTTTCCCAACCCGCAGGCGCATAACCCAGTTGAAATTTCTGGATTGTCTCTTTGCTCATTTGTCTCTTTTCGGCAAGATAGGCAAGAGCCTGCCTTCCCTGTGGTGCATAGAGCGCATGTTGATAAAAACTTGTCGTCAGAGCCATCACTTCATAAAGGCGATCGCGATGGGAGATTTGACGCTGAATTTCTTTTGCTTTTTCGGGTTCGACAGTTTGAATGGGAACGTTATAACGTTTCGCCAAATCCAAAACTACGTCAGAGAACGATCGCTTGTCGATCTCCATCAAAAACTTGACTGCCCCACCAGCCGCCCCACAGTTAAAGCAGTGATACATCTGCCGCGATGGGTTCACCGTCAGCGCTGTAGCATTTGTACCATTATGAAAAGGACAAGCCCCCCGAAAGTTTGCCCCACTTTTACGTAGCACAACGCGCTCGGAGACGATATCTACGATGTCTGCCCTTTGACTTACTTGGTCAATGGTGTCTTTGTGGATTTGGAACTGTCCAGACATAATCGCGATCGCCTATTTGTAAACCGCAGTATGCTCAATATATTTTATATCAATCACCTTCAAAAAAGCAGAACCTATTTAAAAAGCACAGATTGAGATCCCCGACTTTTTTTGTGAATTTGTAAGTTGCCTTTGCGTGCCTAGAAAAAGTCGGGGATCTGTGCATTTACAGGTTGCTTTTGTTGACCTACTTGCGATCTTAAAAGCAATACTCAGCATTTCTGAATACAATATCAAAATCACGTTTTTTGATATTCAACGTGAGGAAATTTTACAATGGATAAATTAACTCTCTATCGCCAACATATTCAATCCATCTTAACTTATCACTGTAAAATCGATCCTGTTGGTGAAGCGATGGAAACCTATACTATATTTGACACAACAGGCGATCATTATCAAGTGGTTAGTGTGGGCTGGGAAGATGGATTTCGGATGTACGGCTGTTTAATTCATGTGGATATTAAAGATGGAAAGATTTGGATTCAGTATAATGGAACGGAGTATTCTGTTGCCAATGAACTAATTGATCTAGGTGTACCTAAGCAAGATATTGTCTTGGCTTATCATGCTCCTTATGCCAGAAAGTATACAGAGTTTGCTGTGAGCTAGCGTTACCTAAAAGCTTCACTACATTTGATATCCAAGTGTAAATAGAATAATTCTTTCTAATTCTGCGATCACCTCTATGTCTAGCTGTCCTATTCTTTTAATCAAGCGAGTTTTATCAAGTACTCGGAGTTGATGACAAAGTGCAACTGAGTCTTGATTTAGTCCGCCTTGACCGCTAGGAATCAGTAAACAGCTTGGTAAAGCCGCACGGCGCAAATTAGTTGTGAGGGGAATTGTGATAATCGTGCTGGTGAATTTAGAGATGGTGTTTTCTTGAAAGATGATAATCGGACGAGTTCCAGCTTGTTCTGAGCCTTTGGTGGGGTCGAGATTGGCTAACCATATTTCACCACGTTCTACTTTCATCTTTGTCCTCACTATTCAATAGTTCGGCGTATTCCGACATACCTGCTTCAGCTAATTCTCGATCTTCTTGAGCAAATTCTTGATAGAGGTCAGCAAACTGACTGAGATCAGTTTTTTGGCGCGTTAATTTAGTCTGAAATTTGATAAATGCAATAAAATCCGCAACTTGTTTCAGTTGTTCATCATTGAAGTAGTCTAACTCTTGTTTGAGAGATTCTTTAATAATTGTTGTCATTGATTATTCTCCCTTTAAAAATTGGCAGCATTGATAAATTACTTGAGGGTTTGAACTAGATGCATTAATAATTTCCGAGAAAATCTGCTTTACTTCTTCAATTTCCCAAATCATAGGTTTTCAGCTTCATTTTGAATATTCTTCTAATTCTGACATAAAGATTAGGTGTTTATCGGCTAGCAACTCAATTGTTAAGAAATATTAAGAAACGTACAAAATCTACAAAACGTACTATGATTTAAAAGTATTCAAACTATAGTTTTTAGTTCAGGTTATGAGTCTTTTCCCTCAAATACCAATATCTGAGCTACGACATCAATTATCAAAGTTAAAAAGAAGCGTTCAACTAGGAAAACAAAGATTAGTCATTACCTGTTATGGCGAAATCATTGGATATCTTGTTCCTTTGAGTGACATTAGTCCAGAGAATGGCTTTCCAGAAGTTAAAACCGAGGAAATGCCATTAACTAAGTTTCGGGATCAAGTACATGATGCTTGGGAACGACTACAGTCTGGTGTTGATTGCTTAAAATTAACATTTCATAATCGACCAGTCGTAGCTTTTGTTAGTAGTAACTTAGCAAGTTATTTACCAATTCCTCTTACCAATTCAGAGGATATAAAACAGATTTTTTCTCAAATCAACAAATCTCAAATAACTGGAGGTGTCAATGCAAAAGTTTAAGATCGAGTATGCAGATGGTGTACAAGAAATCTTTTTAAACCTTGAAAAGTTATGTACTCAAAGTGAGAAAGATGAGATTAGAGATTTTCTTGAAAAGTTGAAATCAACTGGAGAGATTTCAGGATTTCATTTAACTCGCCATCCTTGCATTGATAATCGAAGTGGTGTTCGAGAGGTTTATGGTGATCATTTCAAGCTGACATATACATTTGATGGGCAATCAAAGTGTGTGAAAATATGGTCTTGTCACATTCTCACTTCTTATGAGGTAGACGAATGTATAAAGACCTTTAGAAGCGCGAATTGCACAGATGAAGATAATCCAATCTACATAACACAAGTTGACAATCCAGACAAAATTATTAGCGCAGTAAAATTTATTGGGACAGCACCAAAATCTCCCTTTGAAATTGCTCATGAGTTTGGACATAAAGGTGAACAAAGAAGTATCGAGAGGCATGGGCAGTATCTTGGAAGGATTATTTGTGAACTAGGGCTTGGTCGAACAGTAAAGCACGGTCGTGGAAGCAAATATGAACTAACTAAATCAGGATGCCGCATTGCAACTGCTAAAAATTCAGCCATCGAAGAACGAGTAATGATAGAGGCAATGCTTGGCTACAAACCCATGCAACTAGTCTATGGCGAGATTATCGAAGATCAACCATTTAGCTTGCAGTTTGTTAAAGATTTAATTGACAAAAAACTCTGTCCTCACGATCACACTGACGTTACAAGCAAACGTAGAGCACAAGCATTGAGAACTTGGGCAATCTGGTTGTGCCATAAAACTGGAACTCCAATTCGCTATGAAGGTTCAGACAGTAAACAGCTATTTATTCCATACATTTATGCAGACCAAAACATATAGCTTTCAGAAACAAGACTCACTCGGAAAGCAGGGAGAACAGATTCTTGATGATTGGTTATCTTCCAAGTATCAAATCATTGATGTATCGCATATCTTGCAATATCAAACTTCAGGAATTGATAGGCTGCTGATTCATCCTAGTGGATTTACTCTATCAGTAGAGTATAAATTTGATAAAGCGGCAGGTAGAACTGGCAATCTTTTCTTTGAAACCACATCTGTAGATACTACAGGGATACCTGGTTGGGGATGGAGTTCACAAGCAGATTATTGGATTTTTCTAGTGCCAGACAACAATCTCTATATCGTTAAACCATCCGATTTTAGATTGCTTGTCTGGCAAAAGAGAGAACAATTAAAAGAAAAGCACGTTCAGAATTGTGGTTATCGTACTATTGGCTTCCCAATAAAAATTGTGGATGTTAAAAATATCTCTTGCTGTGTAGCCGATAGAAGTGTTTCTCCTCCCTTATTAGATCGGGTCAGAAAATCTTGACAGCCTGATTGTCTTTATTAGCCTTAATTACCGCGATCACATTGCCAGTTTTTGATAATGGACTTAGACGATAGATTGAAAAACTTATAAGCTATGGTTTTACCTCAAAAAAATGCGATCGCTGTTGAGATTTTCTCAGCTTTTAGAGAAGCACTAGCATAGGTAAAGCAGGCTTGAATATCTGCAATTGTAATATCAGGATAATTGCGAAGAACTTCATCGATACTCCAACCCTGAGCAAAAAGATCAATAATAAACTCAACAGCAAGGCGAGTACCTTTGATAACTGGCTTACCAAATAACACTTCGGGGTTGAGGGTGATTCTATCTTGCCAATCCATAGGAGTATCTAGAATATATCGCTGTTCTTTTTTTACATCTTACAGTCTTTCCTTAACTTGCAGAAGAAAATGCTTCTACATTTTAGAACCCATTTAAGAATTGTAGTTTTTGCCCCCCTAGCCCTCCAATTCTGGGGGGAAGCATATTTAAGTCCCCCAGTATTGGGGGATTTAGGGGGCTAGACACCTAGAGTTTTAAGTGTCCAATTCTTAAATGGGTTCTTAGAACAACCGTGAAGTTAGGAGTAAAAGCGATAAGCCTAGTAAAACTAGAATCGAACTGCCGATGTTGTTCCAGAATTGGTGATAGCTGGTGAGAGAAGCGCGTTGCTTGGGGCGATCCTCCATGATTGGTTGTAACGTTGATAGATCGATAATTGGGAACTTGCCGCGTCGAAACCAACCTGTCGCAATTATCGAGTGATCGCATAACATTTCTAGATTTTTAAGCGTATTAGAAGGATCGATAATCCATTGACGGAAGTTGGGAATATAGTTGATGAAGGCTAAGCCCCCTTGATCCTCTAGGCGTAGCATATAACCAATGTAAAACTCATCAGTACCATAGCCGAGCAATTCCCCCGGAATTTGGATGGGAGTACCTTGGACATAACTGGCATAGGGATCGATCAAGAGGCTCACGAGATCAGTGTCGGCAACTTTGCGAAAATCGGGATAGCGCAAACTGCCTTGCAGCATAAATCCTAAGCCTAAGCCAATCATTAATAGGCTGAGTAATAACCATCGGTTGTACAGTTGCGATAACAGCATGGCAGCAATTACGGCGATCGCCACACCAACAACAGGCGAAATTTGAATTAGCAAATCGCGCCAAAAGTTTCGATATAGGGCTTTTTTATTGAGCTTTTTCTCTTCCTTTAATAGTTCCGCAAAGTCATATTCTGTTAGTAGTCCCAATTGTTTGGAATATCCCGATAAAAACTTCAAACGTTTCCCAACTAAGGGATGGGTAGAATGAAGTTCTAGCCAACGCCGCCAAGGATTAAATAGCTCCCAGAGGAAAACTCGATAGGGATCTTGATCGGTTTGTCCAACATGGGCAATTTCCATAGCTAGCCCGATCGCAGTCATGGTTTGGCGATCGCAAATACCGATGGCTCTGGTGGATTCTAGCAGACGATTAGTGGGCATGGCAGGCTGATTGTAGGGCAACATTTGTCGCGCCATTTTGGGTAGCGCACGGGCTAAAGCGTTGGGATTGCCTGTTACTTCTGAGGCAAAGCGATCGCTGACGATCGTACTCGCATGGGAGAGCCAAACCAACAAATAATTACTGAGAGAATAGAGAACATTGGCAAAGGTGGCTGCAATTTGCCAGATTTGTTTAGCACTTTTAGCGCGATAACTTTGGCGGCTCAGTAACACATAAATGTAATAAAGAACTTGAACAGGAGCGGAAACAAAGGTCAAAACTGCAAAGCTTTTGTTCCGAATTCTTCCGAGTTGATAGGCATAAACCGCCGCAATTTCGTCATCATCTAGACAGGCAAATAGACCACGGCTGACGACAATTCGCGCCGAGTTGGAGATTACGCCATAGGTAAAAGCTACAGGTGCATCATCTTCAATCCATCCCAATCGCGGCACAAATATATTGTACTTTTCACAAAAATTCTCAATGATTTCCACAGCTTCAGGACTCTTTTCATCCAAATCTGCCAAGGTAATCCATTGAATGCGGTGATATTGCTTTTGGGTAATGTCGATAATCCAAGGCGACATAAAAAACAGCAAAACGCTGAATACTACTGACACGATCGCTGTAATTTTTACCCAAGCCTCCGAAAAGTAATCGGTAAAAATCCGCGAAATTCCATAGCTGATTAAAAATTGCAATCCGATGATCGCGCAAACGGTCAGAATGATCGCTGCAATCAGAAAATATTTATAGCGAGAGGGAAGGGATAGGGTAACGTCTTTTTTGCGATAGCGGCGAGGATCGGACTTGATTACCGAAGCGACATCTTCATTACGTCTGATGCGATCATCAGTTGGTGCATCAAGCTCAATGCGAAGGGTAATTAAGGATTTTTGCGCCCATTTTTGCAACTGCGGGTCAGCATGAGCCTCTAACTGCTCGCAAATAGCGATCGCTTTATCGGCTCGACCTGTTTTTTTGTACGCCGAAACCAGCCAAATTTGCGCTTGCACATAGTCTTTGGATGTCAGATCATTACTTTCTCGGCTATATTCAGTCAAGATAGCGATCGCCTCAGTATAGTGCTTTCGCAGCAATGCTTCTTTGCCAGCTTTTAGTGACATCGTTTCGCCTCAATCTCACAACGTTAGAACTTATTTTGACACTTACCGCACTAAATATAACGTCAGTTCGACAAAAGCGAAAAATGGTAAGAATCGCTAAGCGATTCTTACCATTTTTCGCCATTTGCTTCGTGCGAAGCACGAAGCAAATGGCGATATCGAATTCGCGTTAAATATATCAACGAAAGAGATAGATAGGACAAATCCAAACCAAAAAGATGAGTGGCGGCGCGAAGCGCCGCCACTCATCTTTTTGGTTTGGAGCAAACGAGCCGCAAGAGAAAAATTTGAAAGCATAGCTTTGCAATGCTTTCAAATTTTTCTCTTAGCATGGGATTGAGTGCAAAGCGCTGTAAATGGTTTCTAATAGCGATCCCCTAGCTCTTGACTAAATCAACATCGAACCTGCGGCATACATACCTGACGATATCGCCCCATTAACAAGAGAATTTGCTCCAATTAAAGTTTTTGCTGGAATGTGAGCATCTTTGCCAATAGAAGCATCTTCTCCTATATAACAAGGTGCATTCAAAAATGCTCCCTCCGCAACCTTAGCAGTTTTCGCAATCCAAATTCCCTCGCTTCTCTGCTCAACGCGATCGCCGAAATCAAACGGAACTTTTTCTTCCAAAACATCAGTCTGGGCTTGAAAATACTTCTCAGGTGTTCCCATATCCATCCAATAGCCATCCCATACAAACCCCATCATCTTCAAACCACGCTCTAAAACATTGGGGAAAACTTTCCGCTCAAAGCTTAGAGGTTCACCCATTGGATAGATGTCAAAAATCTTGGGCTCTAAAACATAGGTTCCCGCATTAATCGTATCAATACCTTGAGCCAGAAATTCTACCGCTTGTTCAGCATTTGGTTTCTCTCGAAAAGCTTGGACTTGACTTTGCTCATTAATTTCTACTAAGCCAAAAGGCGTAATATCAGGAACTCTTGTCAAAGTCAAAGTTGCATCAGCTTCAGTTGACTTATGAAACTTTATGAGCGCCGTCAAGTCTAAATTGGTAAGGATATCGGCATTGAATATAATTAATGACTCACCTGTGAAATATGGCTCAGCAAGCTTAATTGCGCCTGCGGTATCAAGTGGTGTGGACTCTTCGACATACCGAATTTTGACACCAAAGCGATCGCCATCACCAAAATAATCGATTACTTGTCGCGCTTGATACTGCACGTTTAGCAAAATGTCGCACACACTAGCTTCACGACAACGATTAATCATCCATTCTAAAAATGGACGATCAACCAGAGGTAGCATTGGCTTAGGACAGCCATAGGTCAAGGGTCTGAGGCGAGTTCCTTTTCCACCAGCAATAATTACAGCTTGCATAGAGTTGTTGACTTGCGGTATATGTTGTTTGTTGAGCATTATAGAAGTTATGGAGTGGTGTGTGAGCAATAGACCGATAACTGCATCCAAAGTTCGGTCAGCCGATACCACCAATCGCGCTGATTTGCCTATTAATTCACTAGAAGCAACGCAAATCGATGTGGCTCAAACTACCATTACTAAATTGAAACGCATCCCCTTTGCAAAAATTGGTTTTACTTTATCTCTACTAGTCTCAGTAGGCGTTGGTGCTTTTTTAGGGCGGATTATCCCCATTAATGCCCTAGATTGGGGCGGACTATTAACGGGTCGCAAGCCTGAAGATGTCTTGATGGAGGGATTAGGTCGCAAGTTAGACCGTCCTTATCAGATTCTGGTCATGGGGGTTGATCGGGTACTGGATGCGCCTCTTGGTTCTCCTGAGTCCTTTAACGGTCGTAGCGATAGTATGCTGCTGATTCGCCTCGATCCGATTGATCGCTCCGTGCATATGCTATCAATCCCTCGCGATACCCAAGTGCCAATTCCAGACTACGGCGTGACCAAAATTAATGCTGCTAATGTCTACGGTGGTGCGCCACTAGCCCAAGAGGTTGTTTCAGAAAAGCTGAACGGTGTGGAAATCGATCGCTATGTCCGTCTTGATACCCATGGACTATCGGCTTTGGTTGATGCGCTTGGCGGCATTGAGGTAAATGTCCCCAAGAGGATGAAGTATGTTGATAATACTCAAAAGCTAAATATCGATCTCTATGCGGGTGTGCAGACTCTGAATGGCGAACAGGCTGAAGGCTTTTCTCGATTTCGCAATGATGAAGATGGAGACATTGGACGGATTCAGCGACAACAGATTGTGTTGAAAGCAGTGAAGGCAAAAATTGCTAATCCTGCGGTTGTACTAAATCTTCCCGATTTGATTAACGTCATGCAAAAACATGTGGACTCTAATCTCAGTTTTGACGAGATGATGGCGATCGCCACTTTCACCATGACCTTAAAACCTGAACAAATCCAAGCTAATAGTCTTAAAGGTAGACCAAGTGATCCTAATGAATTTCGCTTTAGTTATTGGATTGTGAGTCCTGAAGATGTCGATCAGGCGATCGCTGACAAATTTACAACTAAGCAAAATCCTCAATAAAAAAAGCAGCGCTAGGCGCTGCTTTTTTTATTATTTAGGACGGGCCAGGAGGGATTCGAACCCCCGACACCGTGGTCCGTAGCCACGTGCTCTAGTCCACTGAGCTACAAGCCCTTAACTCGCGAATCTAATGATAACACAGTGTGCAATCTTGACAAGCAAAAAATAAATTTTCTTTTTTGCTTGTCATATGGCTATGTAAGTTTCGCTTTCGTCGAACTGACGTTAATTTAGTTTAGGACAAGCATCATTAGTGAAACTTGCTGTAGGACATTGTTGCTTTAAACATGGTTGATTGTAGTCGGGATCATTTTCGGGAGCGAGAGGCATTTGTCCAAAAATCATCTCACAACTTAAATCTTCAAAGTTGGGGGTCATGGTGAGGGGAATACCAAACTTCTCAGTAAAAAATGTTTGAGTTGGGACTTTACACATATTGACACACATACCAACACAGCCACTATCCACCAGATAACGACATTTTTTAATATGTACAGCCGAAGGTTGCGATCGCACTGTTCCATCGGCAAGCTTGATCTCAGCTTCAGTGACTTCACAGGGACCCACTAGCCACTCAAATAATTGCGCCGCAAACCACGCATTAAGCACACATACCAGTCTTGTCGGAGAAAAAAATGTGCGAATTGCCCATAGGGCGGGTGCTGGAACTAAAGACTGCAATACTTGCGCTACAAGCACCTGCTGCTCTTGAGCATTGCGTCCTTGCATAATTTGTTTCGATAAATCAACAAAGCCATCATAGCCGTCAATATTGGTTCCCTTGCCCAAAGCTTGGGCCATCTTGCGAGAAAACAGCCCAATGAATAAGCGATCGATCAAATTATCGTTATATTCATCTTTAGCAATAGGCGCAATAGGTTGTACGGCTTTAGACTGCATAGATCCCTTTAAATCAGACTACCAAGATTTACTATAGCGATCTTAACTGAATTTTCAATCACGCAGTACTTTGAGTTGTGATTAATTAGGTTTAATTAAATATAAAACCAAAGTCAAAATCTATGACACACGCTAAGTATATGCTACAGGTTTTGACTCTAGCTTAAGCGATCGCTTAAGCTTCTTGGGGATTAATCACCAACACCCGCACTTTAGAATTAGTGGTAGCAATATCAGAATCTACAGGATCGTTCTGATTTTGTTTTAAATCAAGCTTTAATCCTAGAAAACCTAAAGATTGACAAATAAGTTCGCGGACGATCTCCGAATTCTCACTTAATTCCGATGTAAATACGATCGCATCCATACCACCTAAACTCATAAGCATAGAGCCAAGGCAAGAACGTAAACGATGAAGGTAAATATCTAGGGCTTGTTTTGCTCTAGAGTTATCAGTGTCAATCGCAGATCCAACCGACTTTGGATTATCTGATTTTGTAGAAGGGGAAACTAAACTCGATTCTTTGTCTACTTCTTGCTTGGATGCATCATTAGGGATATGTGGTTTTTCGTTGGTATTCCTCAAGAGAAAAGATATGAGGAATATATCGTTTTTACAGATGGATATTCCTTGGAAAATGATCTTTACATTGAGTCGCAATTTAGTCAGTTATTAGACAAAAAAGAAATTATAGATTTTTATAAGCTGATTAAAGAACTCTCGATTTGGTTTGCCTTTGAAGTTAATCGTTATATAGAGACTGGTTCTTCACAATGCAATTTTGATTTGTATAAAATATGTCCAAATAATGTTCTAGATAGTGATTTCAAACAAAAAATAAATTTTGTTGATCCACCACAAGAACTCGTAGACAAAATTTATAGTGACTACACTAGAGCTTTACGAGGAAAAAACTTATTTCAAGCTCTATTAAAATTTCTTTCTACTCAAAAACATTCTAATTTAGGACGCGAAAATCTTCTGGAATTGGGAGCAAGATTTAATAATCCAAGAATAGAATTACTTGTTAGTAAAATTGTTCAGAAGTTTCAAGAGTGTAGTTAACCATTTAATGCTTGCTTGTATCCTATAAAGTATAGTTTCAGTTTCACATCCTACCATTCAAAACTTGTTCAGCCGTTAAGTTCAAATTTGGAAATGTGGGCGAAGCGATCGCATCATTACCGCGAAACAAATTAATTTCATATTCTCCATCTACCAATGTACAGATCGAGAGAGTAGGTTGCTTAGGCTTGCCAATATGTCGAATCCCACCCAAACCTAAATAATCGGCAATCCAATATTCAGGAATACCTAAAGCCGCGTAATCCTCAACCTTACGCGCATAATCGTTTTGCCAATTACCACTCACAACTTCTGCAATAAACTTGATTGAGCTACCCATTGTGATGATCGATTGTTCTTGCCAGAGCAGTTCTTTTGCAACTTCTGTTCGATCTACAACCATCACATCAGAACGAAAAGCCGTCATACTGGCACTAGAGGGACGAAACAAGCCCCTTTGCAACACAAACCAAGGCAAACCTAAGTGATCGATCTGCACACAGATTTTTGCTGTGATCAAAGCCGCAACTTCCTCATGCTGCCCCGTTGGTTCCAAATTGAAAACCTCTCCATCAATCAATTCGTAGCGATTATCCCCACCATAACGGGCAATAAACTCATCTAGGCTGACAGGTTGATGCTGTACTTGTGCGATCGCAAGGGTCATAGGTCATCTAGCCCCAATTAGTATTTTCAGCTTACCAAATTTTAGCTGTGACTAATACTTTATGGCAAAACTTGCAATGATTAAGTAAACAGAAAAATTTGCAGACTAGTCTGGTAACTATTTCAAAAACACAATGCGTATCCTATCCCGCAACACATTGCGAGACTTTTGGGAATCTCATCCAGATGCCGAAGAAGCCCTGAAGACTTGGTATTACGAAGCATCCCATGCCAATTGGCAAAGTCCAGCCGATATAAAAGCTAATCATCGTAACGCCAGCATCATTGCCAATAATCGCGTGGTTTTTAATATCAAAGGCAACAGCTATCGGCTAATTGTGGCAATTCGCTATGATATTGGTATTGTGTTTATCAAGTTTATTGGCACTCATGCCGAATATGACAGAGTAGATGCAGCAACAATTTAGTAGTTACTCTAATGAAGGTAAACCTATGGAACTACGACCCATTAGGACTAAAGCAGATTATCAACAAGTCTTACAAGAGATTGAATTATTATTCGATGCTGCACCAAATAGCCCTGAATGCGATCGCCTAGATATTCTTAGCACCTTAGCGGAATCCTATGAAAGATTACACTTTCCCATAGAACTTCCCGATCCGATTGAAGCAATCAGTTACTACATGGATGCGCGTGGATGGTCACACCATGACTTGGAATCTTGTCTTGGGAGTCGAGTTAGTTCGACTGAGATATTAGCGCGTAAGTTTTCTCTAACCCTAGAAATGATCAGAAAGCTACATAAAGAACTTGGAGTTCCCGCTGAGATTCTGATTCAGCCTTACCAATCATTACAAACTTCTGCCTAAGTAATTATTGCAGTTAAGATATTTTGATGAATCTTATGAGCAAACTATGGCAATTTCCTTAACAGCTACATCTTGCCAGAGCTAACAGGAGGCGCAAACGATGTCAAAATAGTAGATCGATTCTACTGGAGAAAGATTAGGTGTCGGACAAATTTGATTACGATTTGATCATTATTGGTGCTGGCGTTGGCGGACATGGCGCAGCCCTCCATGCTGTCGCTTGTGGCTTAAAAACAGCGATCGTCGAAGATGGCGTAATGGGCGGAACCTGCGTTAATCGTGGCTGCATCCCCTCCAAGGCATTACTAGCGGCTTCGGGACGGGTACGCGAAATGCGGGCAAAGTCTCACCTAAAGGCGCTAGGTATTGATGTGGGTGAAGTGAATTTCGATCGCGGGGCGATCGCTAGTCATGCCGATAACTTAGTACTGAAATTGCGCGGTGACTTGACCAATAGCCTCAAACGATTAGGCGTAGATATTTTGGAAGGTCGTGGTCGTGTCGCAGGTGTACAGAAAGTTAGCGTCGGCAGTAAGACTTACACCGCTAAAGACATTATTCTCGCCACTGGTTCCGAGCCATTTGTGCCACGCGGCATTGAAATCGATGGCAAAACTGTCTACACCAGCGATCAGGCTGTGCGTCTAGAAACCTTGCCCCAATGGGTAGCGATTATCGGTAGTGGTTACATCGGGCTAGAATTTGCCGATGTCTATACGGCGCTGGGTTCAGAAGTAACGATGATCGAAGCATTAGATATTTTGATGCCCGGATTTGATCCTGATATTGCCAAGATCGCGGAGCGTGTACTTCTCAAACCTCGCGATATTGAAACGAGAACGGGTGTATTCGCTACCAAGATTACCGCAGGTGCTCCCGTCAAGATTGAACTTACCGATGCCAAAACGAAGAAGGTAGTGGAAGTTCTGGAAGTGGATGCTTGCTTGGTTGCCACAGGAAGGATTCCGCTCACTAAGGATCTTGGTTTAGAAAGTGTAGGTATTGCGCCTAATCAGCGAGGATTCATTGATGTGGATGACACGATGGCAACTTCCGTTCCCCATCTTTGGGCGATCGGTGATGCGACGGGCAAGATGATGCTAGCTCATGCAGCTTCAGCGCAGGGTATTGTCGCTGTTGAGAATATGTGTGGTCGTACTTCTACAGTTGACTATCAAAGCATCCCTGCGGCGGCGTTTACTCATCCTGAAGTTAGCTTTGTCGGCTTGACGGAACCACAGGCTAAGGAAAAAGGTGCGACGGAAGGCTTTAAGGTTGCTACAGCGAAGTCATACTTTAAGGGTAATTCCAAGGCGATCGCAGAGGGAGAAACTGAGGGGCTAGCCAAGATTGTTTACCGTGAAGATACGGGCGAACTTTTGGGCGTGCATATCATTGGTATCCATGCTTCGGACTTGATTCATGAGGCTTCGGCGGCTATACGCGATCGCCAAACGGTGCAGAAGTTAGCGACGATTGTTCATGCTCACCCAACGCTCAGCGAAGTCTTGGATGAAGCTTACAAACGCGCCGCACACATTTAACTAAAAAAGCATCCCGATGGGGTGCTTTTTTATGTCTATTAGCGATCGCCTAATTTCTTGAATTGTATTTATTTGTACCAAAACACAAAATGGTTACACCATTTTGTGTTTTGAAAACCATTACTGGGTTTGGCATTTAATCCATAAAAGTATTGCCTCACGTTCGTGAATTGATATTAAGTAGCTCAACACCAGAAGCTTCCATCCTGCGTAGTGAGAGGGACAGCTTAGCGATCGCACTTTGTATCCAAACCCTTTGCCTGTAGGGAGAACCGCACTTAAAAAGTAAGGATCTCCTGCTCCTCATAGCTTTGCAACTATTTCATAATAGTGCTGTGAACGAAAGCGAAGTACACAACATCAAATTCTTTTTCTACTTCCTAACGTTCATTGTTAATTCATTGTTGTTTTGAAATAGTTCAAGGTGATATTTATGTTAGTACGTTGGCAACCTTTCCAAGAAATGGAAGAAGTGCGTCGTCAATTTGATCGCTTATTTCGCGAATTTGCTCCATTAGATCAAGAAACAGCAAAAGGCGGATGGGTTCCCGCTAGTGAACTACGTGACGATGGCGACTACTTAACTCTAAGACTCGCGCTTCCTGAAATCGAAGCCAAAGATCTCGATATCCAAGTAACTAAGGATTCTCTCTCAATTTCTGGCGAACGTCATATTCAACGCAAGGAAGAATCCGAGAAAGGCTACTACTGGAGTGAAATGAGCTACGGCAAGTTCCGTCGTGTCTTTGCTTTACCTGTAGCGATCGAAAACGAACAAGTGAAAGCCGAATACACCAATGGCATCCTTACGCTGACTTTGCCTAAAGCTAATGAAGTCAAAGCTTTTAAAGTCAACGTTGCAGCCGAGTTACCTGCTTCCTAATTAATACCAAAACACAAAATGGCATAGCCATTTTGTGTTTTTTAACCCTTACTGGGTCTAGCTTTTAATTCCTACAAGTGGACAGCACTTTCGTAAGTTGGCATAACATAATGGTCTGCGATAAACACCATTTGTTTGATTCTTCATCCCAAGTTCTGTCAGAATGTAACATAGCAGATTTGAGATCAGCCCAGACTGATGATCTCAAATCTGCTATAAATTTATATTGAGGTTTTCAAGTTTTGATTACAACTACACCGTCAAGCTTTGTCACCTCCGATTTCCCAGCTATTTGCGGAAATGAAGACGTAATTCAACGCGCTGTGCAAGATGATGCACCTATATTTTTAAACGATAATAACTTGCGTCTTGAAGAGATTAGCGCAGCCTTTGCCTGTGCATTACATATGCATCAACCGACAATTCCCGCAGGTGCAAATGGAGCGTTAATTTGTAACTTGCAAAATATGTTTGAACATCAAGGCGAAGGTGATAATCACAACGCTTCGGTGTTTGCTTGGTGCTATAGCCGCATGGGAGACTTTATCCCGCAATTAGTGGCGCAAGGCAGCAATCCTCGGATTATGCTGGACTATTCAGGAAATTTGCTCTGGGGATTACAGCAGATGCAACGCCATGACATTTTGGACAATCTCAAACGCATTACCTGCGATCGCCAATATCAGCCCTATGTGGAATGGCTTGGCACAATGTGGAGTCACGCAGTGATTCCATCAACACCAATTCCCGATGTGAAACTGCATATTCAAGCATGGCAAAGTCATTTTGCTTCCATTTTTGGCATTGACGCTCTAAAGCGAGTTAAAGGTTTCTCGCCCCCAGAAATGCACCTTCCCAATCATCCCGACACTTTGTATGAATATATCAAAGCCCTTAAGGAATGCGGCTATCGATGGTTGATGGTTCAAGAACATTCCGTAGAGCGTATGGATGGCTCAGGGCTAACTCAAGATCAGAAATATTTGCCAAATCGTTTAGTGGCGATGAATTCCCAAGGCGAATCGATTAGTATCACCGCTTTGATTAAAACCCAAGGCTCAGATACGAAACTAGTCGCCCAAATGCAGCCTTATCATGAGGCAAAAAGTCGGAACAAACAGATGCTTGGTAATATTGCTGTGCCTTCGTTAGTTTCGCAAATTGCCGATGGCGAGAATGGCGGCGTAATGATGAATGAGTTTCCCCGTGACTATCCATTGGTATGGGATCAACTGAAGAATAATGGTCGTGGCAGTTCGGGCGTTGTGGGCTTAAATGGAACCGAATATCTAGAAATGATTGAGGCGGCTGGAGTCAGTCCCCTTGACTACCCGACGATTCAAGCGGTGCAACAGCATAAGGTTTGGAATAAGATTGAACAAAGCGGCGATCGCCATAGTCTTAATACAGCCGACATTGAACAAGTGATTATTGAACTCAAAGCAAGTGACCATCAATTCCATATGGATGGTGCATCATGGACAAATAGCATGAGTTGGGTACATGGCTATGAAAACGTGTTGGAGCCGATGAATAAACTCAGTGCCAAGTTCCATGAAAAATATGATGTGCTTGTAGCACAAGATCCCTCAGTTACTAAGCGATCGGACTATCAGCAAGCTCTGCTTTACAATCTCTTAGTTCAAACCAGTTGCTTCCGTTATTGGGGACAAGGAACTTGGACAGACTATGCTCGCGAACTCTATCGTCGTGGTGAAGCTTTGTAATTCATCGCTCTTAGCGATCAATTAAGAAGATTTTTGAAAGCTTTGCTTCACAACGCTTTCAAAAATCTTCTTGTGATTCATTATGATTGGTAATTGCTATGAAGTTGGCACTATAGCATTGTAAGTTTTGCTCAGGACATAAAACCCAAAAGATGAGTGGCGGCGCAAAGCGCCGCCACTCATCTTTTGGGTTTTGATTTGTCCTAGCTATCTCTTGCATTGCTATATTAACGTCAGTTCGACGAAAGCGAAAAATGGTAAGAATCGCTGAGCGATTCTTACCATTTTTCGCCATTTGCGGCGTGCAAAGCACGACACAAATGATGGCTATATCGAACTGACATTAAAAGATGATTTGGAGACCAAATCCCTGCATATTGATTGTAGGGGCTTGGTCTCCAAGCCCAATTCTCAGAGATCCACGTAACATCAGTTAGTAAATCTATGCTTACCATAGATTGTAATGCTAATCACACAGAGTAAAGGAGTCAACCAATCACCCCATAGGACGTATAGAGTTTTAGTATCTCTTAAATAAACTGTTTCCAAATGCGTTTCATAGGTATTTACATCAGATAGCCAAATCGTGCGCCCATTGGGATCGACAAAGCCCGAATAGCCCGTATTAGTTGCTCTCACTGCCCAGCGATCGCTTTCGATCGCTCTAGCCACATCTTGAGCATGATGTTGTGCCGACATATAGGAGGCAAAATGAGCATTATTGGAAGCAGAGAGAATTAATTTGCCACCTGCGGCAGTTTGGAAACGGAAAGTAGCAGGATAGGCAGATTCATAGCAAATCGCTACAATGAAGCGTCCCCAAGGTGTATCGACTAATTGTTCACTAGAGCCTGCATCCACTTCACCCCGCAATGGCGATAAGCGCCTAATTAGATTTCCTAAAATTGGTTTAAAGGGAATATATTCACCCACTGGCACAAGCCGAACTTTATCGTATTGACTGAGAATCTTGCCAGAACCATCAATCAGAAACAGACTATTTGTATAATTATTTGGGTCTTCCGCATTGGGATTACGAGTTGTACCAAATCCGCCTAGCCATACTGGAACTCGATATTTCTCCACCGCGCGATCAAAGGGTTCTCGACGAGGATCGTAATTAGGATAAAGAAAAGAAATCGCAGTTTCAGGGGTGACTATCATTTCTGCTCCTGACTGAGCTAGTTTTTCATAGCCTTTGGTATAGTTGTTAACCGCAATTTCCCATCCTTTCGGCTTTACAGTCAGAGCATTTGGGAAGTTGCCTTGAATAATCCCTGCTTTGATCGCTTGTCCATTACTGCTTGCCATGCGATCGCCTTGCATTTCCCATGCACCATAACCCGCGATCGCAATCAAGAGAGCAATGGCTGCGATCACACAGCGCCGTTTATCTGCCCAAGTTCTCTGCAAGAGAATTTCCGCAAATAATCCATTAATTGTCACGATCGCTGAAGTCATAGTCTGTTGTCCAGAAATCCGACTAATTTGTAACAGCAGCAAATCATGGGGGCTTTGGGTGTAACCCAGTGCTGTCCAATAAAGTGGACCCCAACTCCACACAATTTCTAATCCACTAAACATCGCACAGGCAATAATTACCCGACTAGTTACATTGAGATTCTGCGTAAAGAGAGACATTCCCCCAGCCCATAATCCCGATAATACCGCTCCCCAAGCTGTAATCAGCAACCAAACCAATGTGGCAATCCAAAAACTCGTCCACCAAGGTACACCCATCCATTCCATCGGATGCACACTCGTAATCCAAAACAGAGCCATTCCATGATAGCAAAATCCCCACATCGCTCCCATAGCGATCGCATCTTTGACTTTTAACCTTTGAGAAAGCATCCAAAGGGGAATCAACGCGATCCATGCTAGCCACCATTGACTAAATGGATCTGGGGTGAGTCCCATCATCACACCACCAAAAGCGGCAAATAGGATATTGCGTAAATTTCGCATAGAAGCGCCAAAAAACCTTTGTATTATGATGTAGTCAGTAAGTATGGCTAAAAATAGTTCCCAAACTAAAATCTAGCATAAAAGATCTTTATGAAACTGACTATACTCTAAACGGCTATAGAACCCATTTGGTATCTTAGGAAGTCTTAGCAATCCGTCTAACCATAAGCCTGATAAAGCAAAGATGGATTCTCACATTAGCCTTATCTAAAGTTCTATCAAAGTTTTTGAACGGTCTTTTACAACACTCCATCCAAGTATTGGAAGATTCTACAATCCAACGCATAGGAATGAACAAAAACTCAGATATGCCCAGAGAAGCTTTTTCCTGCTTATACCAATTCACAGTAGTCGATATTTTGAGCAAACATTTCAGTCAAAGCCTAGCTTGTCCTCTCACCTGCTCAGGACTTGAGACTTAATAAAATACCAAATATAAAACCAGAATCAGTGGGGCGGCTCCGCCGCCCCACTGATTCTGGAAAATCTGGATTGGCATTTTATTTTCTTGCAAGCCCCTTCATGCAATGCAGTCTTGATTTCCCTCAGTACTCCTGACTCTCGCCATTGCTTGTAGGCTGAGAAGGATCTTGGTCGTTGTATATAAGTAGCTAGATATCCTTGATTGTGTCAACAAAATGGAAAAATCTTTTTTTGGCAATGCGATCGCTAAAATCAACAACAGAAATAAATTACAAACCTGAAAATTAGCCCTGTCTTTGCGCGAGACATCACAAAAAATGTCATCGCAGCAGTAAAAAAATTTTGCTTGACAGAGAATAAATTGGTGACGGTTTTTCGGTATCATAAGCATCAGATTAAAGTAAAAAGTTAAATTTATATAAAGGGCGACAAGAAGTGACTATCAGGGTAGCGATTAATGGATTTGGACGCATCGGACGTAACTTTCTCAGATGTTGGGCTGGTCGCTCAGAAACAAACATAGAATTAGTTGGACTTAACGATACATCCGATCCCAGAACTAACGCTCACTTGCTCAAATACGACTCCATGCTCGGCAAATTTGCTGGCGAAGTTAGTGCTGATGACACCACAATTACTGTCAATGGCAAAACCATCAAAACAGTCTCCGATCGCAATCCTGACAACCTCCCTTGGAAAGATTGGGGTATTGATCTCGTTATTGAATCTACAGGCGTATTCATTGACAAGGTTGGTGCTGGTAGACATATTGGCGCAGGCGCTAAGAAGGTTTTGATTACAGCTCCTGGCAAAAATGAAGATGGGACATTTGTAGTTGGTGTAAACGAAGATAAGTACAATCACGACATTCATCACATCATCAGTAATGCTAGCTGCACCACCAACTGCTTAGCACCTGTAGCTAAAGTCATTCTAGAGAACTTCGGTATTGTTAAGGGCGTGATGACGACTACCCACAGCTACACTGGTGACCAACGTTTGCTAGATGCTAGCCACCGTGATCTTCGTCGTGCAAGAGCCGCAGCTTTGAGCATTGTGCCAACATCAACTGGTGCAGCTAAGGCAGTTGCTCTTGTACTACCTGAACTAGCTGGCAAACTGAATGGGATTGCTTTGCGTGTACCAACTCCTAACGTCTCGGTTGTAGACTTTGTGGTAGAAGTCGAAAAGCACACGATCGCTCAAGAAGTGAACGAAGCATTCCGCGTTGCTGCTGAAGGCCCAATGAAGGGCATTTTGGAATACAACGAATTGCCTCTTGTATCCA
Organism: Pseudanabaena sp. CCNP1317; assembly: GCF_034931345.1. Classification (NCBI taxonomy): domain Bacteria; kingdom Bacillati; phylum Cyanobacteriota; class Cyanophyceae; order Pseudanabaenales; family Pseudanabaenaceae; genus Pseudanabaena; species Pseudanabaena sp. CCNP1317. The sequence continues at coordinate 158,484 of NZ_JAYGIF010000001.1, forward strand.
TTGACTATCGCGGTGTTGATGCATCTTCGATTGTTGACTCCTCTCTGACCATGGTTATGGGCGGCAACATGGTAAAAGTTGTCGCATGGTATGACAACGAGTGGGGCTATAGCCAACGTGTTGTTGATTTAGCCGAAGTTGTAGCTAAGAACTGGAAATAAATTTTTCAAAAAAAGAGGCGGTGCTATGCACCGCCTCTTTTTTTTTGAGTTCACGCAATTTCGCTGATGTATGGATATAGAGCGATGCAGTTAGATTGAGTATTACCAATTGATAAAAATGTTGACAAAAATGTGGTCATAATTTTGTCAATTAAAAACCAAATCCAGTAAGAGTTTTAAAACACAAAATGGCTTAGCCATTTTGTGTTTTGGTATAAAAGTTACATTACATAATCGCAACATAATCGCAAACAATTAAGATTCAGTTGCTATTGTTGTAAAAAACTCCTCGATTCTTTTCAAAAAAATAACAAAGCACTCTTTTCTCATCGGCAATCGCAATGAAAATACCTTCTGCTTTGGTTAATTTCGGAGCGTTCTGTAAACGCAATCATCAGCAATTAGTCGCTGGATTGATTACTTTTTCGTTGTCCTTAGGGATCTTGGGATCAAGGGAAAGTGGAGCTTTTAGGGAAATTGAGCTTTGGGTCTATGACAGTTTGATGCGATCTCAACTCCATGAACCTCAAGATCGTCGTGTGGTCATTGTCGAAATTTCAGAAGCGGATATTCAAGACTTTTCTAAGCTATATGGTGAGCGATGGCCGATTTCAGATCGCTTATTTGCCAAACTGATTAATCAAATTGCCGTAGCCAAACCCGCCGCGATCGGCATTGATAAATATCTAGATTTACCTGTATTAGTAGGTCGTGATGAGTTAGTTGCCGCAATTAAGAATGCAGGAAATGTGGTCAACGCTAAATTTATTGCCACGGTAGCAGGTAGAAGCGGTGTTGATCCTGCAAAAGATCTCGAACAAATTAGCACCCATGGCTATGTAAACTTACCTACGGACAAAGGGGCGCTTGTGAGGCGGGCTTCAATAGTCGGGGATTCAGGTTCTTTTGCCTTTGAAATTGCCAATTTATATTTACAAAAATTACACAACAAAAGCATTGAATTTAATCCCGAAGCAATTCAGTTTAAGGCTGGAAAACAAATTATTCCCAGATTAACGACAAATTATGGGGCATATCGCAAAGAGGATGATAGTGGATATCAAATGATGATTCGCTATCGAGGAAAGGTACGAGCTTTCAAGCATATTCGCGCAACTGACGTACTTGAGGGACGTGTTGCTCCTGAAAAACTACGCGATCGCGCTGTTCTAATTGGTGTAACTGCCGAAAGTACTAAAGACAGCTTTCCTACACCTGTCAATGTTGATGGTGAGGTGATGTATGGAGTCGAAATCCATGCAAATATTGCCAGCCAGTTGATTAGTAGTACTTTAGACGATCGCCGTTTTATTCAAGTATGGTCAAATGAACTCGAAAATATCTGGATTTTATGTTGGGCGATCGCTGGTGGTGCGATGGCAGCATTTATTGCCCATGCTGGTAAAAATATTGGACTTTTAATTATTTTCGCTGGGGGCTTAGTTTGGGTTAGCTATTTTGCTTTTGGTCAGGCTTTGTGGATTCCCTTATTCCCTGCCCTATTAGGTTTAATTTCGGCGAATGTACTTGTGATGGCTTATCAGCTTGCGATTCAACAATCAGAACGCAAAGTGTTGATGGGATTGTTTTCGCGACATGTCTCTAAGGAGTTAGCCGATATTATTTGGTCAAACCGCGAAAAATTTCTGCAAGAGGGACGGATCACTGGACAAGAGGTATATGTAACGGTCTTGTTTACAGATATGCGAAATTTTAGTACGGCGGCGGAGGCTCAGGCTCCTGGGGAGACCCTTAACTGGCTCAATAATTATTTGGGTACGATCGCAAACGAAGTTTTAGCCTATGGAGGGATGGTCGATAAGTATATTGGTGATGCGGTGATGGCAGTATTTGGTGTACCGATTCCCCATAGCAATGAAGTTGAGCGTACCCGTGATGCTCAATCTGCTGTTGCTGCGTCTTTAGCGATCGCCCGTAAATTAGCAGAAATGAATGATATATGGGTCGCCCAAGGATTACCTCCTGTCTCGACAGGAATTGGCATTAACTCTGGGCTAGTGATTGCAGGAAGTTTAGGAAGTTCGGAGCGCCTTGAATATTCTGTATTAGGAGATGCGGTTAACGTTGCGTCACGTCTAGAAAGCTTTAATAAAGAGGTTGATGGTGGGCCCCATCACATCTTAATTAGTGAAGAAACACATCGGCGCTTAGATAATAATTTTCAGACTGAGTTTGTAGGTAAATTTGCTCTCAAAGGAAAAACCCAAGAAACAGGAATTTATCGCGTGTTGGATATCCACAAGAAAAACAATCAACTTAGTCCCACAGGCTTGACTGAAAATAAATAAATGGCGGCGCTTCGCGCCGCCATTTGTACCTCGCTAGACAAATCAAAACCCAAATAGAGTGAGGCGGCGCGAAGCGCCGCCTCACTCTATTTGGGTTTTATGTCCTACCAAGAATGGCGACAGCTTATAATTTATTTTTTAGTTAACACTTTAACTGGTGTTGATGTGGTTGTTGACAAATCCGTTAATACTGGAGATTTGTCTGTTGACTTAGCCTGAGGTTTAACTTCTGAGGTTTCCTTGGTGTCAGGAGAACTAGATTCGGGCTTTGTCTCTTCAGTTTTGGCTGGGAAAAAATTACGTGGATCAAAGTTGCTGAAATTTTTGAACACATCATTGGGAGCAGCAGTTGGCTTGAATACCTTAGGCTCCTTTTCAGGTAAGACATCCTTGACTGGCTCGGATTTTGGAACTACCTGAATTGTATTTTTCGCGGACTCCTTAGAATTCACTGGAGGAGCTACTACTTTAGGCGCGATCGCCTTGGTTGGCACGACAACAGGTGCGGTTTTCACCTTGACTGTTGGTGTTACTGGCTTCGCGGGTTCTACCACTACAGGAACAGGAGCAGCTTTGACTTTGAGCGGTGTAACTTTGGCAGGTTCAGCAACTGGTGCAACCTTAACGGGGACAACCTTAGTGATCACTGGAGCAGTAACTGGTGCAACCTTGACTGGTTCTACAACAGGGGTAGATTTGCTCTTAATGGGTTCAGTAATTGGTGCTGATTTTGGTGCAATAGGGGCGATCGCTTCGGGAGTTGTTTTGATTGGTGCAACAGGAACTGGAACTACAGGAACTGGTGCAACAGGAATCACAGGTACTACTGAAGGCTTAATCTCTTCCTTGATTGCGGATGCAGGGCTAGGAGCTATAGCTTTAGGTGTCTCTGCGGGCTTTTCTGTAGGAGTAATAGCGGCAGGTTCTGGACTTGCCGACTCGACAGGTGCAGGTGTTACTTCAGGGGCAGGTGGCACATAGTCGGGATTGACGATCGCCTCAATATTTGCAATCTTTTCGCCACTGACTAGACGCGCTAGGGTATCAGTACCATTGGGTTGATAGTTAATCAAATGAGCAGTGCTATTAAACACATTGGCGATCGCATCGCCATCTGGCTCTAGTAATTCCAGTTTTACCCAGTTTTGTCCTGTTTTAAAACCTTTGAGATAGATTGGCTCCCAGCGATCAAAGGTAAAACTTTTTCCGTCAATGGTGGCGCGAACTTGCCAGTCATCGATCGCTTCCTCCTCTTTGCCAAGCAAATGTAAAGGTGCATTTTGCAGATAAAAATCAAGCATGATCGGCTCAGCCCCATAGGTTCCCACAGGACGACTGTAGGTAAGCAAAGGGGTTTTGGGTTCTGGCGTATTTTCACCTGTCTTGGTCAAGACATGGAAAGTAGTCTGGGCATATGCCCCCTGATTTTTGAAGCTTTCATGCCAAGGACGGGAAGCAAAGGCGCGAATTGTATGGGTTCCTGCGCTGAGATGATCAAATGTTGCGGTTTGATTGAGATCGTAAACTGCTTTGTATTCTTGGTTATCCAAAGTCACATGGATATGGGGACCCAAGCCAAAATCAGCATTTTTGAAAATCGGTAAATCTTTTACATCAAATTTGACTGACACTTGGGTATCGTTTAGCTCTTCATCAGGTTTGGGGCTAACGATGCTGACCTGTGGTGTATAGCGCTCAAGCAGGCGTCCGAGGCGTTGAATTTCAGTAGGTGGCGAAACTTCGGTGATATTGATGTTAGGAGCTACTGTTTTAGTCGGGGCTTTACTAACTGATTTATTATCACCTCCGCAAGCTGTGAGGTAAAAGCACAGGGCGATCGCCATCAGCAAACTGGATAACTTTTTCCAAGGGATATTTCGCCAATAAGATGAAACTCGCGAAGTCTTTGGCTTGTCTTCGGGTTGGTTAGAGTTTGCGATCGCGCTCATAAAAACTATGCTCAACTCAGATTACACAGGCAAATATACCGAAAAATGAGCGCTTTGCTTGTAAAGAAACCTCATAATTTATAAAGCAATTTGCTAAAGCGTAACCTTAGGCGGCTTTTTGATAAATTGCTTTATGCTAAAAGTTATACTTTTCACGCTCAAAATTGTTTTCATCAATGCAAGTACGTCGCCAATCTGAAACCGCTAGAAACAAAGGCTATGCGATCTCCGCGCTCACTGATGCGCCTCAAAATATCCTAGAAAAAATTGTCTGGCAGAAAGAGCGTGAGGTTGCCCAGATGTATGTCAATGCATCCCTAGATGTTGTGAAATCTCAAGTTGCGAATGTTCAGCCCCCGCGAGATTTTTATGGCAGATTAGAAAATTCACGCACCAAACCAGCATTGATTGCTGAAGTTAAAAAAGCCTCTCCTAGCAAAGGTGTCTTTCGTGAAGATTTTGATCCTCAAGCGATCGCTAGAGCCTACGAAATTGGTGGCGCAAGTTGTCTCTCAGTATTAACAGACTCAGAATTTTTTCAAGGTGGATTCCAGAATCTGCAATTAGTCCGCCAAGTCGTTGATTTACCTTTACTTTGCAAAGAATTTATTATTGACCCCTATCAAATCTATTGGGGGCGATCGCATGGCGCGGATGCCGTCCTATTAATAGCTGCAATTCTCACTGATGCCGAGTTAACCGAATTGCAAGCATTGATTCACCAATTAGGGATGGCGGCTCTAGTTGAAGTGCATACGCAAGCGGAATTAGATCGGGTTTTACAAATTCCTGATGTGCGCTTAATCGGAATTAACAACCGCAATCTAGAAAACTTTGTGGTCGAGCTTGAGCAGACCAAAGTTTTGATGGATAGACTAGATCCAGAAACTAGAAATAAGTATCTCTGGGTCAGTGAATCTGGTATTTATACTCGTCAAGATTTAGATTTTGTTCAAAGTTGTGGTGCAAGTGCTGTATTGGTAGGTGAATCTTTAATTAAGCAAGAAAATATTGAAGAGGCTGTTAATAACTTGCTAAAACAATCTTAAATATTTTATATATCCAGACGGTAAAAACAATGAAGCAATTAACAAAGCATGAGCAATTTAATTTGTTCAAACAACTTACAATACCTTTGCAAACCTCATACAGAGCAATAGACTTGTTCGCAGGCATAGGTGGCATAAGGTTAGGTTTTCAGCAAGTATTTGAGAATCAAATAGAATTTGTTTTTGCTTCTGAAATTGATAAATACGCTCGAATAACTTACGAAAATAACTTTGGTGATATCCCTCATGGTGATATTACTAAAGTTGATCCTCAAGACATCCCAGCATTTGATTTTTTATTAGCTGGTTTTCCTTGTCAACCTTTTTCCCACGCAGGACTGAAGAAAGGGTTTGATGATATAAGAGGTACTTTATTTTTTGATATTGCAAAAATTGTAGAGTTTCATCATCCAAAAGTTGTTTTTCTTGAAAACGTCAAAGGGTTTAAAAACCATGACCAAGGAAATACATTTGCTGTTGTTAAAAAGACTCTCAATGAGTTTGGATATAAGGTGTTTGCTGAAGTCTTAAATGCAAAAGATTTTGGTGTGCCTCAAAACAGAGAAAGGATTTATATTATTGGTTTTCTCAATCAAGATATTGATTTTACATTTCCTATTGGAGGTAGTAAAGATGTCAAATTAGGCAATATTTTGGAAACTAAAGTTGATAGTAAATATACTATTTCTGATAAATTATGGGAAGGACATCAAAGAAGAAAAGCTGAACATCAAGCAAAAGGTAATGGATTTGGATATTCTTTGTTTAATGATGAATCATCTTATACCAGTACAATTAGTGCTAGATATTACAAAGATGGTTCTGAAATCTTAATTGAACAAAAAAATGAAAATCCACGAAAACTAACACCTAGAGAAGCTGGGAGACTTCAAGGATTTCCTGATGAATTTAAAATTATTGTTAGTGATGTACAGGCATATAAACAATTTGGGAATAGTGTAGCTGTTCCTGTTATTGAACATTTAGCAATTAGCATACTAAATTGCTTAGAATCAGATTAGTAAGTCTCTATTATAAGGCTATTCCAAAAGTCATTGAAAGCACGCCATTGAGAGTAAGGTCTATTATTGCCTTGATACATACCACTATCGAAAAAAATAGTTCCTTTTTTAACAAGTGTTATCCAATCTTCAAAAGTAATTGGTTTTCCAAATTGAATGGCATTATAAATTCCTAAATTATTTTGAAGACACTTGAACCAACCTTTATTATTAAATTTTGACTCAACTCTTTTCTTCATAGAATCATTTCTCCATTGCGCTAAAATCAAATCATTTGTTTGCATATTAGATTCGATAACAATTGATTTATCTGCTCTTAAATCTTGATCGTAACTATAAACTGCAAAAATATTTTTGTCGTTATCAACTATTAACTTTTGCCCATATCGATTAAAGCTATTTATTTTAGGAATAACTTCACCAGACCAAGAATAACGTCCCTTGTCTGGTTTGTATGTCCCAAATATCTGCATAAACCGATCTCTATTTATCCCATTAACTCTAGAATTAAAATATCTAGAATCTTTGAAAATGTAGTAATCTGCTGACCAATCACCAAAAGTTGTTTTCCCAGAAGTAGTTTGATTTTTCATTTCATAACCAAATAAATCTGCTTCAGTTCTGTTGTTAACCTCAATTCCCATCTGACGCTCAAGCCAATGTCCTGATCTACCATCATGGTTTTGATTGCCAATAGATGTATCAGGTTTTTTACCCCTCACATTATTATTAAAACGTCTGATGATTTCCTGTTTACCTTGATCCATTTTATAGCTCATCTAATAGTTCGGATAGACTAATACCCAAGCCATCACTGAGCTTCTTCAAATTTAAGTAGGAGAGATTTCGCTCGGCTCTTTCTAGTAGACTGATATAAGTTCTGTCAAACCCACATTTTTCAGCCAATTTTTCTTGAGACAATCCAAGCGTTTTCCGCTTTTTTTTAATCTGCTCTGCCAGAAGTTTTAGTGTTAACTTTGAGTCATCATCCATAGCTCAAAGCTAAAGTAATGCAGACAAAACGACAACGGACAATCCGTCTCATTTTCATGGTTAAATCATGTTCTTGCCACCATAATCAACTTAAAAATTGATGTAAGGAGAACAAATAATTAAGTTGTACGGACAAATTTTTGATTGGTACGGAGCGATTTAGGATGTTACGAAGAAAGCTTCTAGAAGCTAAAATTATTACAATATTTCAGAAGTTTTTACTGCCAGTTATTCGCATTCTTGCCTTTGCTTATATCGGCTTAGCGATCGTGTTGTACATTGGGCAATCAAACTTGGTTTTTATGCCTAGTAAAGATGTCATAGAAACACCTGAAATGCTGAGAATAAAGTTTGAAAACATTCAAATTACAACTAGAGATAATGTTAATTTAGATAGCTGGTTTGTACCAGCTAAAGATAATGACTTAGTTGGCAAAGGAGTGATTTTATTTTGTCATGGCAACGGTGGCAATATTAGTAACCGCATCAGTTATTTACCGATTTTTAGAGAATTAGGGCTGGCAACTTTCCTGTTTGATTACCGTGGCTATGGCAAAAGTGGAGGGACTCCTACCGAAGAAGGAACTTATGCAGATGTTGAAGCTGCATGGCAATATCTGACTCAAGAAAGACAAATTCCCCCGCAAAAAATTATTATTTATGGTGAATCTCTGGGGGGCGCGATCGCCTCTTACTTAGCCCAGAAAATCTCACAACCCAATGGCAACAATAATGCAGGTGGTTTGGTGCTTGCCTCAACATTTACCTCAATTAGCGATCGCGCGGCTGAGCTTTATCCATTTATGCCAATTCGATTTCTGTCGCGATTTTCCTACAACTCCATTGACCGTTTGCCCAGCATTAAAATCCCCGTTTTAGTGATTCATAGCATTGATGATGAGATCATTCCTTTTCATCATGGCGATCGCAACTTCCAAGTAGCCAATCAGCCTAAAAAACTAGTTAAACTACGTGGCGATCATAATGGCGGCTTTCTGGATTCCCTCGAAACCTATCGTAATGGGCTTAACGAATTTATCAAAAGTATATAATCGTGAACAGCGAACCAACAATTACGAATTATCCCAAGTTAAGAAATGGCTATGCCATTTCTTAACTTGAAAATCCTTACTAGGTTTGGGTTTTAATTCATAAAAGTGCAATTACACTTTTATGAATTAAAACCCAAATAGTGTGAGACGGCGCTTCGCGCCGTCTCACACTATTTGGCTTTTATGCCCTAACAAGAATGGCGACAGCTATAAGAGTTACGAATTATCAACTTAGGAAGATCTATCTGTGCTGCTAGGTTTCGATCCAGGAAAACAAAAATGTGGTGTCGCTGTGATGGGCTTAGATCGTAAGCTGCATTTTCAGGCAGTCATCCCAAGTGCCGAAGCGATCGCTAAAGTCGGTAACTTGTTAGATAGCTATCCCATTTCCCTAATGATCATGGGCGATCAAACCGCCTCTAAGCAGTGGAAAGCTGAACTACAATCCACATTCCCTGATTTACGAATTATCACCGTAGATGAGCGTTTTAGTAGCGAAGAGGCGCGTCAAAGGTTTTGGCAAATTTATCCAGCTAAAGGCTTAATGAAGTTAGTCCCCCTCGGAATGAGATCGCCTGATCGCCCCATTGATGACATTGTTGCCGCCATCCTGATTGAGCGGTATCTTAGTCGTCTAATTAGTTCATGACTCAAACCCAAATAATTTTTAATAAGACTGGCTTTGCCAGTCTTATTAAAAATTATTTGGATTTTTCTCTAAAAGTTTTGTCAAGCTTCGTAAAGTAACGTTAAGTAAGCTTGAAGCAGGGGTATGTAGAAATGATATCTTTGCACTTGATATCAAAAGCGTATACGCAATTTGGGAGAACATCTCAATGTCAGAAGAAACAATGGCAAAGCCTTCAGGCAAAACCCCAATTTGGGGCGGTAGCACTGGTGGCCTACTCAACGCAGCCTTTACTGAGGAAAAGTACCTGATCTCTTGGAATAGCCCCAAAGAGCAAGTATTTGAAATGCCTACAGGCGGCGCTGCAACTATGGTCAGTGGCGACAACTTGCTTTACTTAGCAAAGAAAGAGCAAGCTCTTGCTTTGGGTACACAGTTGCGTAAATTTAAGATCACCAATTACAAAATTTGGCGCGAATTTCCTAATGGCGACCAAGTATATCTACATCCTAGTGATGGTGTATTCCCTGAGAAGGTGAATGCTGGTCGTGTTGCCGCTAATAGCGTCAGCCGCAAGATTGGTGATAATCCTAATCCTATAAGCGTCAAGTTTACAGGTAAGGCTACTTACGATGTCTAATTAATAGCTTTGGCTATTACTATCGCTCTCATTTATTTTTATTTTTTACAAAAGCTGTCGCGATCGCATGATTTCGGCAGCTTTTGTTTTGTCGATACTCGCTGGCGCGAGTCTCAAAGTAGGCCAAAGGCTGTCGCGATCGCATAATTTCGGCAGCTTTTGTTTTGTCGATACTCGCTGGCGCGAGTCTCTCAGTAGTCCAAAGGCTGTCGCGATCGCGTCCTTTCTCCCACAAGAATGAGTGGTGCGGCGCGAAGCACCGCACCACTCATTCTTAAACCGAAAAGATGAGTGGCGGCGCAAAGCGCCGCCACTCATCTTGTAGATTGTTAAACAAGGGGCTTAAGCCCCTTGTTCCCCATTTGCTTTCGTAATAACTCTGATAGCTTTATCGAATCTATCTTTGGTGGTATAGCTTGTTAAGAAATATAAAGTATTATTAATTCAAGCAAAGATTTTTAAAGTCTAGAAATCAAAAACACATAGGAGATAATTGCAATGTCTGACACTACAGAGCCTAAATTTGGTTTTAACAACTTCGCTGAAACTTGGAACGGTCGTCTTGCAATGCTTGGCTTCGTTATCGGTTTAGCGACAGAGTTGCTCACTGGTCAAGGTATTCTTTCTCAAATCGGCTTGCTATAGTTTTTAGTTAAAAGAAGGGGTCGGTGCTAAGCACCGACCCCTTCTTTTATGCTAAATAATCCAAAATTTTCTGAAACAGCTTGATAATCGCATCTTCACCATTATCACGAATAAAAATATCAAAGTTCGGATGAGAGTTCGCTTCGATTAACCAGTAACTCCCCTGATCATCCAAAGCAACATCTAAACCAACATAGGCGATCGCCATTTTCTGAAAAATTGGTTTAATGAATGCATCGATCGCCTGAATAACTTGAGAATCGCTTACTTGTTTAGCGATCGCCCCTTCCCAATGTAAAGGACTCAGATTGCCTGTAAATTTTGCTTGCGAAAAGTCTTTGTCATACAAAATCACTTGCTCGCCATTGAGACATACGCAGCGATACTCTTTGACAATATTGATAGACTCTTGGGCAAGAGCAATATAGTCGTAGCTTTTAGAATTGAAATTAAATATATGCTCTAGAGCCTTTTGCATTTGCTGCGGATCGTGACATCTAAAAACATTGCTTCCTCCCGATCCCCGATTTCTTTTGAGAATAATAGGCAGTTCAAATTTTTTCTCGATTTCGGCAACAATTTCATCTATGGGAAAAAACTGTAAGTACTCTTTATATTTTTCATCGCAGTAGGGAGAAATGAAAGATTGAGTTCGCGGCATCTTTACGACATCTTGGAAGACTTGATAAAAATACTGCTTATCTTTAAAAATTTCAGCAACTGATTGAGGTGTTAATGGCGTTGAATAGTTAGTAAAGTAATAGTCGCGATCGCTAATTATGACTTTGACTAAGTTTTGATTAGGATGCAAAATCTCATAGGAGATGGATGAATTTTTGCAAGCTTCAATCAGCATTTTAATGTTTGTTAGCATAGTTCTCTAATCCTATAAATAGCTATGTGTAGACATTAGGAATTGAATAGAATAATTATTTGTCATTCTAAAATCTCCCTAGCTTTTCCTAAGTAAGGGGATAGTAGTTTATTAATCTGAGAAACTAGAATCGATTCTTTACTATTTTCTAAATCTCTGAGAATACGCTCTTTTAATCTGTTTTCATGAAGATGATGGATTTTGAATTCATTTGACAAGTGGTTTAGGAGGTTTTTAAAGGCTTCCTTTCCACGAAAATATTGTTTGCAATCCTCTAGTCGTAAAGACTGTGGATCTTCAATCCAAGTTCTCCAATTATATTCTTCCAAAACTTGATCAAAAATAGCAGCGCAACTTGCTATTTTATTTTTAGATCGTTGAGATTGTTCATCTATTTGCGATATATACCATTTCCGTAAATCATCTATACCTGTAATGTTATTGGGCGCTTCTAATTTAGGATATAACTTGTCTGAATGTAGAAATCTAAATCTAATACATTCTATAAATTCTTTTTGAACCTGATTTTGAAAATACTGTAATAAAAAATCATTGATAAATTCTTCTGTTATCGGAGTTATGGCTTGCTTTGTAGGCTTATTGTTTAATGATTTATCTGGTAGTTGGTTCAAGAAAGATGTGATTACATCTAGCTCATCAAGTAAAAAGTTTTCCCATTCATGGCGTTCCCAATAGATGATTTTTGCTTTGTTTCTTTCAATCAAAAGATTGTCTGCGATATTATCGTCTGACGATTTACGAAAATCACGATCTGCGATCGCTAATACAGGAATTACTTTATGAATAGAATTTTCTCTGTTTTTTACTTTGTTATATATTAGCTTTGCGACTGTATTAAAATTGCTACTACCACCAATTTCAATAAATTCATAATTTACTGTACTAATATCTGATGATAAAAGCCGACCAAATGATTCAACTTCAGGACTATTTGGTTCTCCTTCAACTAGGATATATAGAGTGTCGTCTTTAATATTCATTATTAACTACTCTGACAATTTCCCAAGATGAATAATTTCTGAGTCATAGAAAAGACCAATCACATCAGGCGAATGAGTAGTAAAAATATATTGATTATTGTCTGTGTCTTCTCTCAGTGCTTTAATTAGTCTTTTTTGCCAAGTAGGATGCAGATTAAGTTCGATTTCGTCAATTAACACAATTGAATTTTTTGCGATTGCCGAAGTTAAACCTACTAAGATTCGCAAAATTTGATGCTCACCAGAACTCATTTGGTATAGATCATATTCAAGTTGATTTTTTCTCAAAATAAGTGTATCTAAATCAGGTCCAGATTCAAAACGAACTAGTTCTGCTGGATAACAAATCTTATTAAATAATCGCTTTATTCTAGTCCAATATGATTCACCAAATTTTTCTTCATTCCATGTGATATGCCTAGAATAGTACTTATATAGCAGCGAAAGAACCCCATTATGTTCTAATTCTTCATGATTTCTATTGTTGAAAATACTATGTTCTAGCTTTACTGTGCGCCTTTGATCTAAATAACAAATACTACCAACTTTATCAAAAATGCTCTCAGATTCTAGCTTTCTCTCAATAGACTTTCGAGCTTTTCCTCTTGCGCCTAAAATATTATGTAAATTAGTTGGTTCATCACAATCAAAAGTCTTAAATTGCTCCATGATTTGTGATGGAGGAAAAAACCAAGTGAGATTCAGACTATCCTGTACTGGGAAATTTTTTCCCTGTTCTAAAAAAGCAGAAATACCAAGATCAGCATAAATTTTTTTAATTACTTCTGCTTCATCCTTATTTATTGAATATTCAAAGCCTATATTCGCTACAAACCCTTTTCCTCTTACAATTTGCTGAGGAGAAAAAATCAATCCATCTCTTAGTTGAGGATTTGGATTTTGTGGATCTTCAAAGGTTTTGACAACGATATCAATAGCGTCAAATATAGAAGTTTTACCAGAACCATTAGGACCAACGATTAAAGTCATTAATCTTGGTTTTGATAATTCGTCAGTAAAATCTAATTCAAGATGTTTAATGGCTCGAAAATTTTCAATTTCTAACGAGTGTAGTTTCATGGTTAGACTTCTATCTTGACCTAAGAGATATTGTTAAGAATTACCAAGAGCTTGTCTTAACTGAGCTTCCGCAGCCTCTAGAGCTTCGGGTAACTTACTGGCATCCTTTCCACCTGCTTGAGCAAGATTCGGACGACCGCCGCCGCCGCCACCGCAGATTTTGGCGATCGCACCGATAAATTTGCCAGCTTGTAGCCCCTTAGCAATTACTTCTTTGCTGAAAGAAGCGACCAGTGTGACTTTGCCATCTTCGCTAAAGGAGCCAAGTACTACGGCACTATGTCCTAACTTCGCTGATAGTTTTTCGGCAGCCGCTTTGAGGGCTTCTGCTTCAATGTCTGGAAGTTGAGCAATGAGAATTTTAAATGCGCCAACAGGTTCTGCTTCAGAGAGGAGGCTATCAGCTTTGACTAGAGCTAGTTGCTGCTTGAGAGATTCGATTTCTTTTTGAGAGTTTTTTAACTCGTTTTGCAGCCCTGTAATCCGATCGCTAATTTCTTCGGGCTTAATCTTAAAGCGATCGCTTAAATCTTTGGTGATATTGTCGCGCACAGTTAAATATTCGAGGACGGCTTGACCTGCGATCGCTTCGATGCGGCGCACACCAGAAGCAACACCAGCCTCGGCAATGATTTTGAATACGCCGATTTCGCTAGTGTTTTTAACGTGCGTACCGCCGCAGAGTTCCATGGATACGTTAGGAATATCCATAACGCGGACTTCAGCGCCATATTTTTCACCGAACATCGCGATCGCACCTTTAGCTTTGGCTTGGGCGATGGGTAATACTTCAATTACAGAGTCATGGGCTTCAGCAATCCAGTTATTGATTTGGAGTTCGATTTGCTGGATTTCTTCCGCAGTAACTGCCCGATTGAGGTTAAAGTCAAAACGGAGGCGATCGCTATCGACTAAAGAACCAGCTTGAGAGACGTTAGGATCAACGATTTTCTTTAGTGCTGCTTGCAAGAGGTGGGTAGCAGTATGGTGTGATTGAATGCGACGACGCTCGGATACTGCAATTTGAGCATTAACACTATCGCCGACAGCAATTTCGCCACGCTCGATTTGTCCAATATGAATAAACAGATCTGCTTGTTTTTGAACATCACTGATTTTGGCGATCGCCTCACCAATAGCTAGATAACCCGTATCGCCAACCTGTCCACCTGACTCAGCATAGAACGGTGTACGGTCTAAAACGATTTGGACTTTATTGCCAGCGATCGCTGTTTTTACGAGTTCACCATTCACAAGAATTGCTTTGACCGTTGCGGGACTACTAAGTTCTGCATAGCCAAGAAATTCAGTCTTGCCAATTTCCTTAGCGATATTTGCCCAGTTGTCCTTTGCCATTAGGTCAATATCTTCGTGGGCTGCCTGCGATCGCTCCTGTTGCTTCTTCATTTCTATCTCAAAACCATCGGCATCAACGGTAAAGCCGACCTCTTCAGCAATCTCTTGAGTTAGTTCCAGTGGGAAGCCATAGGTGTCATAGAGAGTGAAAGCATCTACACCTGAAATCGTCTTACTAGATTTGACTTCAGGCTTTGCGAGAATCTCTTCGAGTAACTTCTCACCACGCTCTAGGGTTTGTAAAAAGCGGACTTCCTCAATTTTGATTTCATCTTTGATCACTTGTTCTCTTTCGCGAGTGTTGGTATAGACCGATTCGGAAAGGGCGATCGCTACTTCGGCAACTTCAGACGCAAATGTGCCTGAGATGCCAATCAAGCGACCGTGACGCACTACCCGACGTAAGAGACGACGCATAATATAGCCACGTCCGACGTTTGAGGCATTAATGCCATCAGCAATCATATGCACAACCGAACGCACATGATCACCAATCACCTTGAGCGAAGTCTTCACTTTCTCATCGCTCTTGTGATAATCAATCCCTGCAATATCCGCAGCTTTTTTGATAATTGGGAAGATTAAATCCGTTTCGTAATTATTGGGAACACCTTGCAAAACTTGCGCCATCCGTTCTAAGCCCAAGCCTGTGTCAATGTTCTGTTTCTTTAATGGAGTCAGATTACCATCGGCATCACGATTTAATTCCATGAACACAAGGTTGTAAATCTCTAAGAACCTTGAATCATCTTCCAAATCAATCGCTTCATCACCCAATTCAGGGTGAAAGTCATAATAGATTTCTGAGCAAGGTCCGCAAGGTCCCGTCGCTCCCGAAGCCCAGAAGTTATCATCACCCATGCGCTGAATCCGATGGGCAGGAATGCCGATCGCATCACGCCAAATCGCAAAAGCATCCTCATCAGTGTGATAAACACTGACCACTAGGCGATCGGGCGGTAGTTGAAATACTTTGGTTACTAATTCCCATCCCCAAGCGATCGCTTCTTTTTTAAAATAATCACCAAAGCTGAAATTCCCCAACATCTCAAAAAAGGTATGGTGACGTGCTGTTCTACCCACGTTTTCAATATCATTGGTGCGGATACATTTTTGGGATGTGGTGGCACGAGGAACTTCAGGCTCTTGCTGTCCTAAAAAAATTGGCTTAAATGGTAGCATTCCCGCGATCGTCAATAGTACTGTGGGATCGGCAGGTACGAGTGAGGCGCTAGGCAATACCTTATGACCACGTTCCTCAAAAAAATTGAGAAACTTTGCACGAATTTCAGCACCAGTAAGAGAGGGAAGGCTAGCCATAAAAGTTTAGATTAATGCAGACAGCAGATAAATGTTCAGGGAAATTTAGCAGGTTTGCAACATGATAAGTACGTGGGCAAACCCTAAAATGTGTCACACGCTCAGCGTGCGCCACATTTTAGCTCTGGTTTTTAGTTATGCCAAGGTACTTATATGTTGGGCAAACCTATATAAATTCTTACAAATTTTAATAATTTCCTAATTGTATTATAACGATTAGGACAGCTTTGCCCAAAACTTTGGTGATTATTGCTATAGCCATACAAGAAAAATCAAAACCCAAAGTAAGAGTGGCGGCGCTTCGCGCCGCCACTCTTACTTTGGAAGCTATCAAATCTAGAAATCACCGTAATCAACTTGCAAGCAGGTTAAACCCAGATCTCGCCAGACTCTAACTACTTGATCGCGATCGTCCAGCACAAAGGCAACATTGTATTTATCAAGAATAAATTGATCATAAATTTCCTTCTTGACAATGCTGTCTTTTCGCATATCACCAGACTTTCGCATATAGAGACTCTCAAATTTGATCCCATGCTTCTCCAGCCATGCCAAGGTTTGAGGCTTGTATTTGTCCTCCCTTCCAGAAACAAAGACGATCGCTTTCCCTGATGTCTGCAAAATGGAGCGTACTGGCTCATTTACTAAATCTTTCTCACAGCTAGCGCCATCATAGGGACTGCGATCGCCAATCAAAGCAATTGTTCCATCTAAATCGCAGATAATTGCCTCGGGCAAGTCTGGATTATGAGCAGGTTTTGGATTCCTCGGTGGCGCGATAAACTGGTTGTACATATCGCGAATTACTTTCTCGCCGACCGAGTTAAACCGCTTCAAGTCTCTCTCGATACAAGTCTCTAGAGGCACATGCCGAAAGTCTACTATTTCTAGAACTGCTAAGCCCTTAATTAGTTCTCTAATCCGTGCTTCATGTTTGGGTGCAAGATGTGTATTATCGACGATCACATGCTTCCCTTCCTCTAGCGCTGATTTAGTTATCAGATCTTGCATATTTAAAACAAATTTTTCATTGCCTTTGGAATGGTAAGAATTATCAAGCATGGCACGAAGTTCGTCTTTATTTACCCGCTTAATTGCATTGGGGGATTTATCGACTTTTGCTTTAGCCCATGTGGATTTACCAGAAGCAGGTAAACCAATTGTGAAATAAACTGTCAACATATATTCCCGTCAGTTTTTGTTTGCATCGTTCTAAGTAGCTAGGCATAAGTACACTAAAAACCCAGAAAGCTGTCCCGCCCGCTATGCGGGCGGGACAGCTTCTGTTTTTAGGTTTTAATTATGGTGAGCTACTTGATATATTAGCGATCGCGCGATCACTTTACACTACTCATCAACAAATCCAGCAATATAGACCTAAAATCGATGGATTCAGCTTCAGTTTACACAAAATTTTTGACAGTATTCACTCAGTCTCATTCTTGACCGACCTTTTCTTTCTTCGAGCATTAATGGCAACATTGGTTGCTCTGTCCCAGTAAGTAGATGGGCATAATTAATTACAAACCCAAACCCGTAAAGTTGCGCCCGCAGGGGCGCAACTTTACGGGTTTGGGTAATTTATTCTGCACAGGTACTTATCTTTCAAAACTTTGACAAAAATCATCAGTGTTGTCCTACTTTCGTGAATTGGTATAACATAGCGCTCGCTATAGCGCTTTGCGCTTAAACCCAAATTAAGAAAAATCTTGAAAGTGTTGTGAAGCAACGCTTTCAAGATTTTTCTTGTGGCTCGCTTGATCGGCAATTGTTGTAAGAGACAGAAGTTTAATTGAGAGCCGCCACCTGTTCGGTTTTAACGATCAAACCATCTTGAATCCGAATAATCCGACGAGTTCTCTCCGCAACATCATGCTCATGGGTAACTAGCACAATCGTAATTCCCTGTGAATTTAACTCCCCTAATAGTTCCATTACCTCATGGGATGTTTGCGAATCTAGCGCTCCCGTCGGTTCATCCGCCAGAATTAACGCAGGACGATTAGCTAAAGCACGGGCGATCGCTACCCGTTGCTGTTGTCCACCTGATAGTTGATTAGGACGATTGGACATGCGATCGCTAAGTCCGACTTTGGTTAAGGCTTCAGAGGCGAGGCGATGACGTTTTTCTTTGGGGATATTGGAATAAATCATCGGCAGCATTACGTTCTCGATCGCTGTTGAGCGTGATAGCAAATTAAACTGCTGAAATACAAACCCAATCCGACGATTGCGAATGAAAGCCAGTTCATCATCGTTATAGGTCGTTAATTCGCGATCTTCGAGATAGTATTTCCCTGACGTGGGGCGATCGAGGCAGCCAATAATATTCATCAGCGTTGATTTGCCCGAACCTGACATGCCCATAATCGCCGCATATTCGCCCGACTCAATCTCTAAATCAATCCCTTTGAGAATTGGCACATCAACTTCAGCAAGGCGATAAGCTTTACGAATATTATTTAAACGAATCATAGATTTCCTTAAGTTGTATTGTCAAACCCAAGATTAAGAACCTCGAAGAGGTTTTTATCTTAGAAACCATTTAAGAATTACTTTCTGCGGTCAAAAGTTCTAAGAGATCCCCCTCAATCCCCCTTAAAAAGGGGGAAGAAGAAAATTCTCCCCCCTTTTTAAGGGGGGCTGGGGGGGATCTAAACCTTCAAACGTAGACAGAGAGACTTGTGTGTACACGGTAGCTTCTTAAGGGGGATTGAGTGGGGATCTAGACAATTCTTAAATGGTTTCTTAATCACTTCTAAGCGCTTGAATAGGATCTAACCTAGCGGCACTCCTTGCAGGAATCACTCCCGCCACTAAACCCACCACCATCGATAAACCAAAACCTGCGACAACCGCCCAGATCGATACCAGAAAGGGAAATTGGAAAACTGTTGCTGAAGTATAGGCGATCGCTACTCCCAACCCAATCCCCACGACACCACCCAGCCCCGACACCAGAATTGCCTCAGTGAGAAACTGACTCAGAATAGCCGATCGCGTTGCCCCTAATGCTTTCCTGACACCAATTTCGCGAGTACGTTCCACTACCGAAACTAGCATAATATTCGCAATGCCGATGCCGCCAACGATCAGAGATATGGCTGCGATCGCGCCGACCATAAGCGTCAGCAAACCAACAATATTTGTGAAAGCACTGACGATATCGGTCTGGTTCACAATCCGAAAGTCATCGGGTTGAGGTGGATAAATCTTGTGTCGTAGGCGCAAAAGATTTGTTAATTGGAATTGTGCAGCATCAATTTCTGATTCATCAAAGGCTTGCACCCAAAATCCACTCACTGAGATCCCCTGCAAGGCATTGTTACCCACCTGTCGCGCGGACATATTTTTAAGCGGAATCAATACGCGATCGTCCTGATCAAAGCCACCTGAAGCACCTTTCGACTCCATTACCCCAATAACTTGGTACTGCTCCGCTTGAATCCGAATTCGCCCACCGATCGCATTGGCATTACCAAATAGATCCGATTTCACCTTCGAGCCAAGCACCACTACTGATCGAGCATTATCAATATCTTCTTGATCAAAATATCTCCCTTCAGTGGGAAAAGTATTGCGAATCGGAGAATAGTTGACATCCGTACCGATTACCGTTGTCAAGGTGTTTTTATTGCCATAGGAAACCTGTCGAGTCCGCTGCAAATATGCCGATACTAACTTCACCGCAGGGGCTTTTGCCACAGCTTGAGCATCTTCGAGCGTCAAAGTGGAAGCACTACCACCACCCTGACTAATGCCACCTGTCCGCGCAGAACCTGTGAGGACATTAATCGAATTTGTGCCAAGGGCTTGTAACTGATTTTCCGTTGACTTTTGAATACCTTGACCAATCGATGTAATCGCAATTACGGCTGCAATTCCAATCACTACTCCCAACATAGTTAGGGCAGTTCGCAGTCGGTTATTCCAGAGAGACTCCGCCGCCATGGACAGAATTTCGGCAAAGGGAACCTTAGCAACTTGAATGCGTGGTTTTGCTAATGGCTTTGAATTTTGCATATTTGCTTAACCCCGACTTCTTTGTGGTGAAGGCGATAGCCCTGGAACTCCTCTAGGCTCAGTTCGTGGACGCGCAGAACCTTCAGGGAAAGAAACAAAAATTCTCTCATTACCTGTTAATCCTGATTTCACCTCGGTTTTGTCGTCAACGGTGAGTCCAGTTTCAATAGCTGTAAACACAGCAGTTTCACTCTGCTCTGTCTTGACATATACGCCTGTAAGTCCCTTTTCTCGAACGATCGCTACGGTGGGGACAACTAGCACATTCTTCAATTCACCAGCTTTAAATTCTAAACTGGCATTCATTCCCGATCGCAACATTTGCTTGTCTTCAGAAGTAATTTCGGCTTTCACTTCAAAGCTGGTGACATTCTGAGTAACGATCGCCTGTGGAGAAATCGACACCACTCGACCGCGAAACTTTTTCGTTGGATAGGCATCAACTTGCAGCGTCACCTGTTGACCGATCGCAATCTGAGAAATATCGGCTTCAGCCACATTCGCCACAACTTGATTATTGCTAGCAAGGGCAAGAATCGAAGAAGCCGTTGCTGAACTCACCGCGCTTCCTGATGTTGTTGGCGTTACAAAAGCTCCAGGGTCAGCATACTTACGGACTACTACACCATCAAAGGGAGCGCGAATTATTGTGTCTTCTAACTGAGACTGCACACTTTGCAAAGATCCTGCGGCGGCTACAACTTGCGCCTGTGCGCGATCGATTTCTTCAGGACGCGAACCTGATTGCTGCAAAGATAATGCTTCTCGCGCCTGTGTTACCCTAGCGCGATTGGCTTCCATCGTGGTTCTGGAAGCATCCAGATCTCGCGAGGCGATCGCCCCTTCCCGATAAAGCTGTTGATTTTGGCGATAGACGATTTCTGATTGTTCGAGGGTCGCTTGGGCGTTAGTTAAGTTAGCTTGAGCTTGAGCAATATCTTGAGCGCGATTTCCTGCCCTTAATAGATCGAGACTTGCCTGAGCCGCCGCCAGACTTCCATCCGCTTGGGTGATTTGCCCTAAGGTATTGGACTCATCCATATAGGCAAGGATTTGCCCTGTGCGTACATTCTCGCCTTCCTTAACTAGTAAACTCTTGAGCCGCCCTGAGCTTTTAGGGCTGACATTAATCGACTTTTCAGGCTGAATTGTACCGTTAGCAGTGACGATAATTGGTAAGGTTTCTCGCTTAATGGCAACCGTGCGATCGCGTCGGCGCGTTTCTCGATTATTCGCAGGTGCTGTCAGTTGGGTATAGGCATAGTAACCACCACCGCCAACCGCAATCAGGATCAAGATGATGGCTATCCGCCATCCCCAACGACCTAGGAACTTTTTTTTTGGCTGTTCTAGCTCATCTACATCTTGCCCTTCGGTTAAATCCATTTCCTGCGGTTTCAGTTGTTTCTCTGTTTGCATAAGAGTTAAGTCAATGCTTAATGGCTTTAGACACTTATACTCGATCAAACGTTCACTTGACCTTACCTAATTTTCAATAAACGGCGATATGCAAAATAAATCGGCTCGTTATTATGGGTTTCTCTCAATCGGAGCGGCACTTTTGACGATCGCTTTGAAATTAGGCGCTTATCTGTTGACTAATTCCGTGGGATTTTTATCGGATTCCCTTGAGTCGGGAGTTAATCTCGTCGCCGCGATCGGCGCAGTATGGGCGTTAACCTATGCTGCGAAGCCACCCGATGAAGAACATACATTTGGACATTCTAAAGCCGAATATTTCTCCAGTGGATTTGAAGGCGCATTGATTTTAGTGGCGGCTGTAAGTATTGCGATCGCCGCCATTCCCAGATTATTAAATCCGCAACCTCTCGAACAGCTTAGTTTTGGTCTAGTCCTGTCAGTAGTCGCTTCAGCCATCAATGGCATAACGGCTCTAATCTTACTCCAAGCAGGCAAGCGACTACGCTCAATTACTTTGCGGGCTGATGCTCACCACTTGCTAACCGATGTCTGGACTTCTGTGGGCGTAATCCTTGGATTATTATTAGTTTCTGTCACGGGCTGGTTAATTCTTGATCCCTTGATTGCTTTATTAGTTGCGGCAAATATTGTCTGGACTGGCGTAAAGCTGATACAGGAAAGTGGCTCAGCGCTTTTAGATGCCTCTATTCCTCTCGAAGAGAGACAAATGATTGATAAAATTTTGTCCCATTATGATCGCCATCAAGTCCAGTTTCATGCCATCCGCACCAGAATGGCAGGTACAAAAAAGTTTGTATCTTTTCACATTCTGGTGTCAGGTAATTGGTCAATACAACAGGGGCATGACTTATGTGAAGAGGTTGAAACTGCCATTAGCAAAGCTTTACCCCATGTAAATGTATTCACCCATTTGGAACCCTTAGAAGATCCCAAATCATGGACAGATCAGGATTTATAGCAACGTAAGTTTTGCTTAATAAAACCCAAAATAAAAGTGGCGGCGCTTCGCGCCGCCACTTTTATTTTGGGTTTTGATTTGTCCATAACAAAGGAGAAGCTTTGCTTCTTCTTTGTTATAGCTTACTCGTCGCAAAGGTATCGCATTGATCGATATTGCCAGTACTTAAACCACGCTTAAACCAAGTTACTCTTTGCTCAGAAGTACCATGGGTAAAGGATTCGGGAGTTACATGCCCACGCTTAGACTGCTTTTGCAAATAGTCGTCGCCTATTTGCGTCGCTGTGTTCAGAGCTTTGGTGATGTCCTGATCGGAGATTAAGCCCCGTTGAGCCGTAAAATGCCCCCAAACCCCTGCAAGGCAATCAGCCTGCAATTCTATTCTTACCGATAGTTCATTGGCTTTAGCCTTACTGGAACTCGCTTTTAACTGCCTTACCTTGCCTGATATGCCACGCAAATTCTGAATGTGATGACCAACTTCATGGGCGATCGCATAGGCTCGCGCAAAGTCAGCATCATTTCCAGCCGTAGCTTCTAGATACTTAAAGAAACCCATATCTAGGTATACCTTTTTGTCAGCAGGACAATAAAATGGGCCAGATGAAGTTTTGGCTGATCCACAGGCTGACTTAACAGAACCATCAAAAAGAACTAGTTTTGGAGCTTGATAGTTAGTTTTGAGTTGTTGTTTAAAGATCCGCTCCCATGTGTCTTCGGTATCACCAAGAACAGATTTTACAAAAGCTGAGTCTCGGTCTTTGGTTGGTGTTTTGACTAAAGCCTGTGGTGCGGGTGCAGTTTTATTATTGCCACCAATTAAATTCAAAAGCTGGGTGGGATCAATTTTGAAAATTAGACCAAGGATAACAGCGATCGCAATACCACCAGCACCTAAGCCACCCAACATGCCCACTGACGATGAGCTTAGATTAGTTGGTTCCGTTGACTCGTCCGATCCATCACGCTGGTCTTCTACGTTATCACTCTCACGCATTTCATCCCATTTCATATAGTCAATCCTGCCCTATGTGATTTCATTGTTGTGAATATTTAGTAAGTAGTTGGACAATTAAACCCCAGAGTTAACAACTGTGGCGCACGCACAACATGCGCCACAAGCGTTTTTCAACCAAGCGAGGCACTTCTTCACCCAAGACGGGAAAACAAACCCGTGCTTCACTAGAATGATAAACGCTATAAAGCTAAATAATTTTTTAAAATCTCTACATACCATAATTTCGATTCATAAAAGTGTGACAACACTTTCGTGAATCGAGATGAAAGCATTGCAAAGCAATGCTTTTAAATGTTTTCTTGGTTGGGGATTGAGCGAGACATTTTGAGGTGATTGAGAGACACTAACTAAAAACTAATGCCTCATCTTCTACAGTGATGGAAATTTGATGACCTTCTGCAAAAGTTCCTTCCAGAATTTTGTTGGCGATCGGGTTTTCGATTTCCCTTTGAATGGCGCGTTTTAAAGGACGCGCACCGTAGGAAGGATCATAACCAACAGCAGCAATATAGTCTTTGGCTTCCTCACTCAGTTTTAAGGAAATCTTGCGATCGCTCAGCCTATTTTCAATACGTTTAATTTGTAACTCCGCAATTGACCGAATTTCATTGCGACGTAATGCATGGAAGATCACTGTTTCATCAATGCGATTGAGAAACTCAGGACGGAAATGATTGCGAAGTACCTCCAGCACCTTATCGCGCATTTGGTCATAGCGAGCATCCCCATCCAGATCGCTGGGTAAATCTTTCGACACTTCGAGAATGCGATCGCTACCGATATTACTGGTCATGATGATCACCGTATTCTTGCAATCAACTAAGCGCCCTTGGCTGTCGGTAATCCTTCCATCATCAAGAACTTGCAAAAGAATATTAAATACATCAGGATGCGCTTTCTCGACTTCATCAAAAAGTACTACTGAGTAAGGATGACGACGTACTGCTTCGGAAAACTGTCCGCCTTCTTCATAGCCCACATAACCAGGGGGCGCACCGATTAAGCGGGAAACCGAGTGTTTCTCCATATATTCCGACATGTCGATCCGTACCATCGAAGCATCAGAATCAAATAGAAATTCGGCAAGGGTTCGCGCCAGTTCAGTTTTGCCAACTCCTGTAGGACCTAGAAACAGGAATGAACCAATGGGACGGTTAGGATCATTCATCCCTGCACGAGCGCGACGGATTGCTGAGGACACAGAAATTACGGCTTCATCTTGACCAATGACGCGATCGTGGAGATGTTTCTCTAGGGTCAATAATTTTTGACGTTCTGATAAGAGTAACTTTTTGAGGGGAATACCTGTCCATCGCGCCACAATTTCGGCAATATCATCCTCTGTGACTTGTTCACGGAAGAGAATTGAACCATCTACTCTAGCTCGATTTAGCTCTAGTTCGGCCTCATCAAGATTTTTCTCTAGTTCTGTCAACTTGCCATATTTCAATTCGGCAGCACGATTGAGATTGAATTCACGTTCAGATTGCTCAATTAGTAACTTAGTTTGATCGATTTGTTCTTTGAGCGATCGCAGATTGTCAATGGTATCTTTTTCCTGTTGCCAGCGATCATCGAGGCTAATTTGGCGATCGCGTAATTCGTCCATTTCTTTGTCAAGGCGATCGAGACGATCTTGGACAGCCTTACTGCTCTTAGTTTTATAGACGACTTTACCTTCGGCTTCCGTCCGTTCAACAGGGGGAAAGCCTCCTTCTTTTTGCAAGGATAATCTTTCCATTTCCAATTGCATCAGGCGGCGATCAATTTCATCTAGTTCTAATGGTCGAGAATCAACCTCCATTTTTAATTTTGCTGCGGATTCATCAACCAGATCGATCGCCTTATCTGGTAAGAAGCGATCGGTAATGTAACGATTAGAAAGAGTCGCTGCCGCCACTAGTGCCGAATCAGAAATAGTTACGCCATGATGCACTTCGTAGCGTTCCTTTAGTCCGCGCAAAATCGAGATCGTATCTTCCACAGTAGGTTGATCGACGACAACTTGCTGAAAACGTCGTTCTAGAGCCGCATCTTTCTCAATATATTGGCGATATTCATCGAGAGTAGTTGCGCCGATGCAGCGCAATTCACCCCGCGCTAGCATTGGCTTGAGAATATTCCCTGCATCCATAGCGCCCTGCTGCGTTGCTCCAGCACCAACTACCGTATGCAATTCATCAATAAACAGCACAATCTTGCCATCGGAATTAAGAACTTCCTTAAGAACTGCCTTCAATCGATCCTCAAATTCACCCCGATATTTTGCCCCTGCTATCAGCGATCCCATATCTAGACTAATAATCGTGCGGTCTTTGAGGGATTCTGGTACATCACCACGAATAATTCTTTGCGCTAATCCCTCAGCGATCGCTGTTTTACCGACCCCCGGCTCACCAATTAACACAGGATTATTTTTGGTGCGTCGTGACAGTACTTGCATGACGCGCCGAATCTCATCATCACGACCAATCACAGGATCAAGTTTGCCTTGCTTTGCTTGTTCCGTAAGATCGCGACCATATTTTTCTAAAGCTGCATATTTCGCTTCAGGATTTTGATCGGTAATAGTCTGGCTACCCCGCAGTGATTTAATCGTTTCTTCTAATTTTTTGCGATCGATACTTAAATCGCGATATAGCCGCTTACCAAGGCGATCGTCATCGGCTAATCCCAACAGCATATGCTCAACGGCGATAAAGTCATCACCAAAAACCTTGCGATGCTCTTCGGTGCGATCGAGCCATACTTCTAAGTTGCGCCCCAAATACAATTGTTCTGGACTTGCCACGCGGGGTTGTCTTCGCAAAAATTCTTCGACCTGTCGTCGCGCCCTTGCCATGGGGACGGACATCGCCGTAAGTATATTTGTAGTCAAGCCTTCTTCCTGCTCCAATAGCGCCATTAGCAAATGCTCGACTTCTAGTTGCTGATGTTGAGCGCGTCTCGCGACCTCTTGCGATTTGACGATCGCTTCCCATGCTTTTTCAGTAAATTTTTTCGGATCGGTTGGTTGCATTGGCTTTGGTTACAGCAGGATTCAGGTGTAATTACTAAGGGTAGTTAAGATAAGTTTACAATGCTAGTCCGCTAAGTTAGTGAAAACCGCTATAAGTACTAATGCAAAACTAATGCAAAATAAAGTACGAAAACCCGTAAAGTTGCGCCCGCAGGGGCGCAACTTTACAGGTTTTTCATCGCTATACTGGTGAATGATATATTTGACCAGCAGTGCTTGAGCATCATCGTGTTCCTATGGGCTATGAGCCACTACACCACAAATATCGACCGCAGATCTTTGACGACTTAGTTGGTCAAGAGGCGATCGCGCATACTCTTAGCAATGCCTTAAATACTAAGCGCATCGCACCTGCATATCTATTTACAGGTGCTAGAGGTACAGGCAAAACATCAAGTGCGCGGATCATGGCAAAGTCGCTCAATTGCCTAAGCTCTGATAGCCCTACTCCTCATCCCTGCGGCAAGTGTGAGTTATGCCATAGCATCGCCAATGGTAACGCTCTCGATATTACCGAAATTGACGCGGCAAGTAATACAGGCGTTGATAATATTCGCGAGTTAATCGAACGTGCTCAGTTTGCACCAGTTAAGGCAAGATTTAAGGTTTACATTATTGATGAATGCTTGACTGGCGATACGCTTGTGCAGACTGATACAGGTTTAATGCGTATTGACGATCAAGATTTGTTAGGTAAACAGGTTTTAAGCTATAACGAAAGCTATGCTCAATGGGAATATAAAAAAGTTTTACGCTGGTTAGATCGTGGTGTGAAGCCCACATTGATTATTAAAACTAATCAGCGATCGATTCAATGTACAGGTAATCATTTAATCAGAACAGAATCAGGATGGACACCAGCAAGCAATATCAAAGTTGGGATGAACATATTGTCCCCTGTGCCTGTGCCTGCGGAGAATTGGAATACAAGTTTGGAGCAGGTAGAATCTGTGACAGTCGTTGGTGATGAGCCAGTTTATGACATTGAAGTAGAAGATAATCATAACTTTGTCGCTAATGGTCTGTTAGTTCATAACTGCCACATGTTAAGTACAGCAGCATTTAACGCTTTACTCAAAACCCTAGAAGAACCCCCCGATCGCGTTACATTTATTCTCGCAACTACTGATCCCCAGCGCGTATTACCGACAATTATTTCCCGTTGTCAGCGTTTTGACTTTCGGCGGATCCCCCTTGATGCGATGGTCAAGCACCTAGGAAAAATTGCGGCAAATGAGAACATTAATATTCATACTGAAGCACTGACTTTGGTTGCTCAAATTGCACAGGGAGGACTACGTGATGCTGAATCTTTGCTCGATCAATTGAGTTTATTAGATGGAGAGATTACGGTTGAGGCGGTGTGGGATTTGGTGGGTTCTGTTCCAGAACAGGATTTACTATCTTTGATTGAAGCGATCGCTGCCGATCATTCCACACAATTAATTGATTATGTGCGGCGCATTATGGATCGCGGACGAGAACCTCTGATCGTGTTGCAAAATTTGGCAAATGTGTATCGTGATTTATTGATTGCCAAAACCGCTAGCGATCGCAGTGATCTTGTCGCCATGACTAGTTCTGGTTGGGAAAGACTGATTCACCTAGCGCAGAGTTTACCAATTCCCAATATTTTGCTAGGTCAACAACATTTGCGATCGGCTGAGCTACAAATCCGTAACTCCACACAGCCGCGCCTATGGCTAGAAGTTACACTCATGGGTTTACTCCCATCAGCACAGGGAGCGATCGCCCAGTCACAGGCTCCGCTTCCATCCCAATCTCAACCATTTGTGCCATCACGCAATATCCCCGCAACTCCCCAATTTACGCCCCAACCACCAAAAAATCAGCCTGTTTCTCAAGTTCCCGTAACATCTAAACCAGAAACAACACAAATTCCTATCGCCAAGGGATCGGAACCAGCGCATATTTCGACACCCATTCCTGCTGTCGAAACTCCGATCTCATCAGGAATCGATGACCTTGATAACTTTGCTGCGGTTGGATACGATCTAGATCAGATGTGGCAAAACATTTTATCAATGTTGCCCACACCCACAAAATCGGTTTTTATCCAGATACAGGCTCATATTCTGACGCTTGAGAGTAATAGTGTCAAAATTGGTTTGGGCGGCAAGCGTGATGAAACTACCAAGAATATTGTGGTTCAAAAGCGACCAGAACTAGAAGAAGTTTTTGCTAAGTATTTGCAGCGTCCGATTAAAGTGATGTTTACCTTTGTGACTACGCCGCCGCAAGCGGAGCAAGTTCAAGTTACTGCACCGCTTCCCGTTAGTCCTGCGATCGCGCCGCCACCCATAACTAATCAAAATCCAAGTCCGCCGCCCATACCTAATCAGCAGCCAATTGCGACTCCATTAACGGAGCCACCAGAAAAGGCTCGGTCTAATCAAAATCATCCTCAAACACCTCAACCGAAAGGTTATGTTGGGATGACGGAAGATGATCGAGTGATTAAAAACCTAGCCGATCTGTTTAATGGACAGATTGTTGATCTGGATGAAGAACCTAGTGAGCAGTAAATGTGGCGCAAAGTGCCACATTTACTGCTATATAAGCGACCCAAAGAACAAACCTCACGATGCGAGGTTTGTTCTTTGGGTTTTAAGCGTAGTCCTGAAGGGCGGTCACAGAGATTGCTCCAGTTTGTAGAGAACGAATAGCGGCGATCGCTGCTTTTGCACCAGCAAGGGTGGTAATTACAGGAATCTTATAGGCTAAAGCTGTGCGCCGAATCATTTTGCCATCGGTTTTTGCCTCTTCACCACTAGGAGAATTGACGATCAATTGGATTTGACCATTCTTCATCGAGTCACCAATGTGGGGACGACCTTCATGGACTTTGAGAACTTGCTTTGATGCAATATTGTTACGACGCAGAATTTTATAAGTTCCTTCCGTAGCCACAATTTTAAAGCCCAATTCCACAAAGGCTTCAGCAACGGAGGGTATACCACTTTTATCGCGATCGTTGACGGATAGAAACACAGTTCCCTCTAAAGGTAAATTTGTTCCCGCCGCAATCTGAGCTTTGGCAAAGGCGCGTCCAAACTCAGTATCGATCCCCATGACTTCGCCAGTCGATCTCATCTCAGGGCCTAAAATCGTATCGGTTCCTGCAAACTTGGCAAAGGGAAGAACAGCTTCCTTGATCGATATATGTTTAGGAATTACCTCTTCCGTTAAGCCTAATTCCGCAAGGGTCGCACCAGCCATGATTCGTGATGCATAGTTAACGAGGGGGACGTTAATCGCTTTGCTGACATAGGGAACAGTACGCGAAGCGCGAGGATTAGCTTCAAGAATAAAGACCTTGCTCTCTTTAAGATTATTATTATTCAACTGCACTGCATATTGGATGTTCATCAGACCAATGACATTGAGAGACTTGGCAAGACTAATCGTCCATGTGCGAATAGTGGTGAGGACTTCAGGAGGTAAAGAGAAAGTGGGAATTGAACAAGCAGAGTCGCCTGAGTGAATCCCTGCTTCTTCAATATGCTCCATAATGCCGCCGATGGTGACATTGCCAAGTTGATCAGCGATCGCATCGACATCCACTTCAATCGCCCCTTCAAGGAAATGATCGATCAGCACAGGGTGTTCAGGCTCGATAATGATCGCCCGACGCATATAGTCTTCGAGTTCGGCATCGGAATAGACTACTTCCATACCCCGACCACCAAGCACATAGCTAGGACGGACAACTACGGGATAGCCAACACGTTGGGCGATTACCACCGCCTCTTCTTCGGAACGTGCCAAACCATTGTTAGGTTGCAAAATTCCAAGTTGTTGACAGATCGCTTCAAAACGTTCCCGATCTTCGGCTATATCAATGGAGTCAGGAGAAGTACCCCAAATCTTAGTGGCAGAATTATTTTCTTCCAAGTAGCGCAAAAGTGGCACAGAAAGTTTAAGCGGAGTCTGTCCACCAAATTGAATGATTACACCTTCAGGCTGTTCCGCTTCAATGATATTCAGTACATCTTCGCGAGTCAAAGGCTCGAAGTACAGGCGATCGCTAGTATCGTAATCGGTAGAGACAGTTTCAGGATTAGAATTAACCATAATTGTCTCAAACCCTGCGGCTCGTAACGCATAGCTAGCATGACAGCAGCAATAGTCAAACTCAATCCCTTGACCAATCCGATTTGGTCCTCCACCGAGGATCATCACTTTGCGCTTAGTTGAAGGCAGGATTTCTGATTCATCTTCGTAGGTAGAGTAGTGATAGGGCGTGAGTGCTTCAAACTCTGCCGCACAGGTGTCAACGGTCTTGTACGAGGGAATCACACCGAGGGATTTGCGATAGGTACGCACAGCATCTTCGTTTGTACCAGTGAGATAAGCAATCTGACGATCGCTAAAGCCCATGCGTTTTGTTTCCAGCATCTCATCTTTTTTGATACTGTCTAACTTCCGACCCTTGATCGAAAGTTCCACATCGGTGATCTCGCGCATTTTTTGTAGGAACCAAGGATCAATATTGGTTAGTTCAAAAATGGCTTGCACTGATAGTCCTGACAAAAATCCATCGCGGATCGAGAAAATGCGATCAGGGTTAGGAACCCGTAAACTGTACTTGATTTTATCGAGGTCAGGCAATATTTCTTCGCGATCGCCACCAAAGCCAAAACGTCCAACTTCCAGCGATCGCAGTGCTTTTTGGAATGATTCTTGGAAAGTGCGCCCGATCGCCATCGCTTCACCGACCGACTTCATCTGGGTGGTTAGCACAGGCTCGGAACCTGGGAATTTCTCAAATGCAAAGCGGGGAATCTTGGTAACGACATAATCAATAGTCGGCTCAAAACTGGCGGGAGTTTTCTTGGTGATATCGTTGGAAATTTCATCAAGGGTATAGCCCACGGCAAGTTTGGCGGCAAATTTGGCGATCGGAAAGCCTGTGGCTTTGGAGGCTAAAGCTGAACTACGGGATACACGAGGATTCATCTCGATCACAACGACATCGCCATTTTCAGGATTGATCGAGAACTGAATATTCGAGCCGCCAGTTTCGACACCAATTTCACGAATGATTTTAATTGAATAGTCACGCAAACGCTGATATTCCTTATCAGTCAAGGTCTGAGCAGGCGCAACCGTGATCGAGTCACCCGTATGGATACCCATCGGGTCAATATTTTCAATGCTACAAATGATCACCACATTATCGGCGAGATCGCGCATCACCTCTAGCTCATACTCTTTCCAGCCAATCAGCGATCGCTCGATCAGGATTTGCGATACAGGACTCGCTTCTAAACCAGAGGCACAAATTTCTTCAAATTCCTCTTGGTTATAGGCGATCCCGCCGCCTGTACCACCCATTGTGAAGGCAGGACGGATAATTAAAGGATAGGAGCCAATTTCTTGGGCGATCGCACGGGATTCTTCCATGGTTGTCCCCAAGCCAGACGGACACATGGCAACGCCGATCCGCTCCATCGCTTCCTTAAATAGCTTACGATCCTCAGCCATTTCGATCGCTTCTAATTTTGCACCAATTAGCTCCACACCATATTTTTCTAGAACGCCCATTTTCGCTAGGGAAACCGCCGTATTCAGTGCTGTTTGTCCACCCATCGTCGGCAAGATGGCATCAGGACGCTCTTTCTCGATAATCTGCGCGACCACTTCGGGAGTAATTGGCTCAATATAGGTGCGATCGGCGGTGGCGGGATCGGTCATGATCGTGGCGGGATTGGAGTTAACTAGGATCACATAGTAGCCCTCGTCCCTTAACACTTTACAGGCTTGGGTT
Organism: Pseudanabaena sp. CCNP1317; assembly: GCF_034931345.1. NCBI lineage: Bacteria > Bacillati > Cyanobacteriota > Cyanophyceae > Pseudanabaenales > Pseudanabaenaceae > Pseudanabaena > Pseudanabaena sp. CCNP1317. Next base: position 190,815 of record NZ_JAYGIF010000001.1, read on the forward strand.
CCTGAGTAGTCAAATTCACAGGCTTGACCGATGACGATCGGACCAGCGCCAATCAGCAAAATCTTTTGGATGTCGTTACGGCGGGGCATAAATCTTGTATTTCGTAGGTAACTCGCATTACATTTTATAGCGTCATGGCGATCGCGCAATGTGTAGCGCATGATGCTAATTGAAGTGAGGTGTCGCTAAGATGTAAAAATAATGGCTACAGTTGGCTATGTCAAATCTTGAATTACTGGCGAGAGATAGATATGACAAATCAAAACCAAAAAGATGAGTGGCGACGCTTCGCGCCGCCACTCATCTTTTTGGTTTTATGTCCTAAGCAAAACTTACATTGCTATACCAAAGCACAAAATGGCTACGCCATTTTGTGCTTCTAAAACCATTACTGGGTTTGGTTTTTAAATTCACAAAAGTGTGACCACACTTTTGTGAATTGATATAATTGTTTCGTAACGAAAAGTTTCAGATGGCAAGGTTTTAATAGCAGAATTAGCCAAGGAAGAGGAACTAAAGACACCAGATAATGTTGTGGCTTAATGTCGCTTTACGATTGTGGTGAAGCTGCTCAGAAGTTGAAGAATTTGTTAGAACCTAAAGTAGTGTAAGAAAATGTCAATTCCTAAGCGATTCCCTTTTATGGAGCGAAGAGATCAAAAAGGGGAATATACTGGCTATGCAGTTGCTTGAGTGAAAGCGCGATCGCATCAGCCAAAAAACAATAACTAGAATGGCAATAAGAAGGTAATTCGCTTAAATTGCATCAGTATTAATCCCCATCGCTTTGAGCATTTCGACAAGACGTTCGGCTTTTTGCTCAGCCTTTTGTTGCGCCTGTTCAGCTAGCTGTTTTTCCAAATTAGCACGCTCAGCGATCGCCTCCGCCTCAAGCCTAGCCTGATGCTCAAAAGAACGCTCTAACTCCGCTTGGAATCTAGCCCGTTGCTCGAAAACTCTCTCAAACTCTGCCTCAGCATAAGACCGCAAAATCTGGTTAGAAATTGGGTCAAAAAAACGAAAACCAAGATCTGGGTATAAATGTAAATCTAAACCTAAAACTTCACTATGAAGTGACAAAGTACCATCAGGCAAGATTGAAGAAGCGATCGCTAAGTATTTACCATTCTCCAAACGCATACCCTGTAAAGAAGTAGGCTTCAAATATTCACCCGATGGATCGTACTGAAAATATTCCTTAACTCCCAAATTACGATAAATCAATGGATTTTGTTCGCGGTCTTTCGTCACCGTTCCCTTAGAAGTTATTTCCAACACAAAGTCAGGAGCTTTCCCACCATCTTCATAGATTTTGTAACTAATGCGGTCTTCGTTGCTCATACCAAAAACAACGAAAGTATCTGGGGCGATTCTTTTCTCGACTTTCTCTTCTCGATAACGGATAAATAGATTTCCAGAAACATATACATTCTGCTGTTTCTCAAACCAGAGTCTCAACGCTTCAGTCGTATAGCTTAAGTTACGCCGTTGTTTATCGCCCTCTGGCATTGGCTCAAAGTCCTCGTCAAGAAGTTCTACGGTTGAAATTTGCTTGTGATTACCAGAAATTGTCATAATGGCGCTCCAAGTCAGACCTATATGTGATCTAGCATATCAAATAACAATATAATCAGCCAAAAATCAATAACTAGAAATGCGATCGACGCTTGACCATTTTAGAATTTGAGACATTTAGGAAAGCGATTACTTTATAATTAAGGATAAAATATAGTAAAGACATTAATGGCTGCTAAAGACAGATTTCATGCTGTAGTTAGAATCGCTTTAGAAAAGGATCGATGGAATGTAACTGATGATCCGCTTCGGCTGGATATTGGCGGCACTAAGTTTGAAATTGATTTGGGCGCAGAGCAATTGTTAGCTGCAGAGCGCGGTCAAGAAAAAATTGCCGTTGAAATAAAGACGTTCTTGAGTGACTCGCCATTGACTGATTATCATGCTGCATTAGGGCAGTTTTTGAATTATCGGCTTGCCTTAGAAATTGCTGACTCAACACGCATTTTGTATTTAGCCGTGCCAGTGGGTGTTTATGAATCATTCTTTAAGCGCGAATTTGCACAAATTTCATTAGAGAGATACCAAATCAAACTAATTATTTACGACGCAATTCAAGAGGTAATTGTCCAATGGATACGATAGAGTCTTATCGCAATATAATTCAGTCGTTGTTGACTGCTTATGCTACCGTGCCGATCGCAAATGGATCGATTGATTGCTACACGGTTTTTGATGTAAAACAAGACCATTATCATGTCATGAATGTGGGATGGGATGGTTATCGGCGAGTCTATGGTTGCGTTTTACATTTGGATATTTTAAAGGGGAAGATTTGGATTCAGCAAAATATGACGGAAATGAGGGTTGCCCAAGAGCTAGTAGATTTAGGCGTGGCGAAGGAAGATATTGTGTTGGGGTTTCAAGCTCCTGAAATGCGTGAATATACTGGCTATGCAGTTGCTTGAGCGCGATCGCTTCAGCCCAAAATCAATCACTAAAACTGCGATCGCTCTTCCAATTTTTGCGGGATTCTAAGATACATCGCACTGACAAAAGTCTAAGAAGCGCAATCGAGAGAAGGAGCAGATAACTCAAAACGATATAATTTTTTAGATTTCATACATCAGATCGCCATCTCCACATTTTGGACTGTGAGGAGTTGGACTATGGTTCTGTAATTTACTTAATCAAGAAATATTAGTATAGCTGAGATCTTGCACCATTCAAGAAAAGGGGTTGCAGAAAGAGCAAAAATGTGAAAAAAAGGGCGTAGTAGTAAATTAAATAACGATCATGGAAAGCATCGTTAAGCACGCCCAAGGGCTAGTTTATA